>CANHWS010000303.1 GCA_947464365.1 Cytophagaceae bacterium
CTGCATCACTACCAGTAATGATAGGCGTGTGAAGGTAGATGTATCCGTTGTCGTTGTAGTACTTATGGATGGCGTAGGCCAAGGCGTGGCGCACCCTGAAAACAGCACCAAACGTATTGGTCCGGAACCGTAGGTGGGCTTGCTCACGCAGAAACTCTAGGGTGTGGCCCTTTTTCTGCATCGGGAAGGTCTCATCTGCTAGGCCATAGATTTCGATCTCGGTGGCTTGCAGCTCGACTCTTTGACCAGCAGCAGGGCTTTCGACCAGCAGGCCTGTTACCTTGAGGCAAGCACCTGTGCCAATCGCCTTAATATCCTCCTCATTGATTTTGGCATAGTCCACCACGACCTGTAGGTTATGGATCGTGGAGCCATCATTAAGGGCAATAAAGCTAACAGCTTTGTTACCACGGCGGGTCCGGACCCATCCGCGGGCGGTGACTATGGTGTTAGGCTCGGCCTGGGTGAGCAGGTGCAGGATGCTAGGGCGTGACATGGATAAAAGTCTCAGGATTAGGGTCAGATTGATTGGCCTTTTGATGCCCTATCGGGCTCAACTGGCACCAATCGCCCAATAGGGTGGTCAGTAATGTGGGGTAACAGAAAACAAAAAAGCATTCTTTGGCAGGACTAGCGGGGAGGAAGCGTTAGTTAGCATCGCTGCAACGAAAGGCCTGCAATGTTGCAAAACAACAAAATAAACGGCAGAGGTAGTTCAGCATTGCCATATTATGGTTGGCCTTTGACCCTGGGGATGAATAAGGCAAATACGAAGTCGCCATACCCTATCCGGCATTTTATGGTCCTAGCCCTACCTCCGCCGCCCAGCAAAGGTGGAAGCAAACTTGGCTACTGCCGTCGGAAGCCCTATATTTGCACCCGCAAAAACTGCACATCATTAACCCCCGAGCGTAATGGCGAGTTTAAAGGAAGTTCGTAGCCGTATCCAGTCAGTCTCCAGCACCCAACAGATCACAAAAGCCATGAAAATGGTTGCTGCTGCCAAGTTGCGTCGTGCCCAGGAGGGGATCACTCAGTTGCGGCCTTATGCCAACAAACTGGACGGCATCATCAACAACCTGAACGCCAGCGCCATCGAGGGATATACCAACGCCCTTGCCGTAGAGCGGACTGTTGAGAACATTTTGATCATCGTTGTCACTAGTGATAGGGGCCTTTGCGGTGCTTTCAACACCAACGTTTTGCGCCAGACTATCTTGCACATCAAACAAAACTATGCGGCCCAAGAGGCTCGTGGTAACGTTGAGGTACTATGCCTAGGCAAAAAAGGGGTTGACTTCTTCAATCGTCGTAACATCCAGTTCACCACCACGTTCAGCAATGTCTTTGAGGCTTTGAGCTTTGAAGGTGTCCGCCGGGCGAGCGAATATGCCATGTCAGGTTTCTTGGCAGGTAAGTATGACAAGGTAGAGGTGATCTACAACGAGTTCAAAAACGTTGCAACCCAAATCTTGCGCACCGAGCAATTGCTGCCTGTCCGGACCACTGTCTCGACCAGCACCACCAACTCGGACTACATTTTTGAGCCCAATATGGAAAGCATCATGGATGAGCTAGTACCAAAGGCCATCAATGTATCGCTCTACCGCTGTGTGCGCGAAAGTTATGCAAGCGAAATGGGTGCCCGTATGACCGCCATGGACAAAGCCACTGACAATGCTGGTGAGCTGATCAAATCCCTAAAGTTGACCTACAACAGAACCCGCCAAGCTGCCATCACGAAGGAGATCCTCGAGATCGTTGGTGGAGCAGAGGCACTAGCGGCCAGCTAAGTCTTCAGTCCGCAGGATTTTTCAGGAAAAGACAGAAAAAGGGCTCAACCGTTAAGGTTGGGCCTTTTGCATGAGATCTGGCAAAGCAAAAGATGTTTTGGGCCCTTACTTGTACTTATCTTGCCCGCATGATCAGGCTAAGTTAACGCCTGACAGACAGAAACTGCTTTAGCAATGCCAACACCCATCCAAAAAAAGAGGTCAAACCTTACCATACTGTTTGTCGCTGCCCTTTGTTGTACAGTGGCCTTTGGCACAATGCCACAGGTTAGGGCCCAGTCTACCGATTATATCGTCTATCTGGACGACCTAGAGCTAGACAAAATTGAGGTTGGTTGGCGCGCTGCCTCCAAAAACAAAACCTTAGAGGGAACGCCCCTCACGCTCAATGGCAAAAAGTATGAGCGTGGAATCTGTGGCCATGCCAAGTTAGTTGCCTTGATCAAACTATCAGGCAAGGCATTAGCTTTTGATGCCGTCATCGGGCTAGATGATGCCATGGCAGGGCGCAAATTTGGCGGCACTGCCATCATCGACATCGCAGTTGATGGCCAGACGGTTTATGCCGATACTTCCCGGCCTGGTGGTGTGGCCAAACCTGTCCATCTGGATCTTGGTGGCAAACAGAACCTCGTGCTGACCGTCTCTGCACTCAATGCCAATACCAACCACACCCATTTCGACTGGGCAGATGCCAAGTTCCGGATGGTAGATTCGACGTCCAAACCTGTCATTTACGTCCGGGAAGCCGAGGCCCCTTATATCCTGACCCCTGTTGCAGGCCCAAAACCGAGGATTAACGGAGCCAAGGTGTTTGGCGTGCGGCCTGGGTCACCCTTTTTGTTCAAAGTGGCGGCAACTGGTCTCAAGCCAC
This sequence comes from Cytophagaceae bacterium, assembly GCA_947464365.1. Lineage (GTDB taxonomy): Bacteria > Bacteroidota > Bacteroidia > Cytophagales > Flexibacteraceae > CANHWS01. The sequence continues at coordinate 2,668 of CANHWS010000303.1, forward strand.
TACGCTACGAGGCTGTTGGGCTGCCTGCTGGGCTAACCTTAGATCCTACCACAGGTCAGATCACTGGTCGACTCAATACCCGTGGTGACTATCGTGCCCAAATCACGGTCAGCAACACCAAGGGCAAAGCCACCCGCGAGCTCCTGGTCAGATGTGGTGACCAGATTGCCTTAACCCCGCCGATGGGCTGGAATAGCTGGAACTGCTGGGGCCTTAGCGTCAATGCCGAAAAAGTTCGAGCTACCGCAGAAGCAATGGTAGCCAAAGGCTTGATCGACCATGGCTGGACTTATGTCAACATTGATGATGCTTGGCAGGGTAAACGAGGTGGTAAGGACATGGCATTGCAGCCCAACGCCAACTTCCCCGATATGAAAGCGCTATGTGACGACATCCATGCCAAAGGCCTCAAAGCTGGTATTTATAGCACACCTTGGGTCACGAGTTATGGCAACCACATTGGTGGCTCCACAGACAAACTGGATGGTTCGCGCTACAAAGCAGAGGCCTCAGCAGGTCGCCGCATTGGTGTTTATCCCTTCCACCTACAGGATGCAAAACAATGGGCTGCTTGGGGCTTTGACTACCTGAAATATGACTGGGCCCCGCTCGATGTACCACATGCCGAGGCCATGCGTGATGCTCTTGTGGCCACAGGCCGTGATTTTGTTTACAGCCTGTCTAACTCTGCCGAGATCGACAAAGCGCCAGAATGGAAACGTGTCTCGAACGTTTGGCGCACCACTGGCGACATCATCGACACCTGGGGTAGTGTTTCAGAGATCGGATTTAGCCAGGATCGGTGGAGCAAGTTTGCTGGCCCTGGCACCTGGAACGACCCTGATATGTTGGTTGTCGGCAAGCTAGGCTGGGGTGCCAATCTGCATCCGACCCGCATCACGCCAGACGAGCAGTATTCGCACATCACACTCTGGTCCTTGCTATCAGCCCCCTTGCTACTTGGCTGTGATCTCACCCAGCTTGATGACTTTACACTCAACCTCCTGACCAATGACGAGGTGCTCGATGTCAACCAAGACCCATTGGGCAAGCAGGCCACCAAGGTTTATGACAAAGACAACATTCAGGTATGGATTAAGGCCCTAGAAAATGGTAGCCAAGCGATTGGTGTTTTTAACCTGTCTTACGTGGTCAAGGATATAAGCTTGCCATTAGCGGCCCTAGGCCTTAGCGACAAGGTCTCCGTGCGTGACCTTTGGCGCCAAAAGGATAGAGGCATTAGTGTCAAAACCCTCAACCTGACTAAGGTCCCGGTGCATGGTTGCTATATGCTGTCTGTGTCAGCTGCCAAATAGCCTCATCGCTCAGGGCAATAAGGCACTTGGCCTTAACAATCTTGATCCAAACAAAAAAGGTGCATCTGAGCGATCAGATGCACCTCTTGCGTTGCTCTGGATTTGCTAACGATGGTTAAGGTCTACCAAAGTTGCCACCGCTCGGCAAACACCAAGACGATCAACGCAGCCGAAAAGCCTAAAGATGCCAGCTGATTCAGTC
>CANHWS010000304.1 GCA_947464365.1 Cytophagaceae bacterium
CAACGAAACCCAATCAGAGCCCTGATGAAAAGACCTATACCTAACCTCCTTTGCCTGATGCTCCTGTGTTGGAGTTTCAGCCTAGTGCCTAATGATGCAAATGCCCAAAAGGATGGCACCTTAGACACCACCCTCAACTATGGGTATAGCCGGCGCTACCTCCGGACTGAGATCTCCCCAGGCGACGGGTTCAGCAACGGCACGGTCAACATGATTATCCCGGGTGCTGATGGAAGTGCCTTGATTGGTGGTGGAACACTTCCGACATATAATGGCCGCAACAGCTCCAAAATCGTCAAGCTATTTGCCGATGGTGGTGTTGACTCCTCATTTCGGTCAGCTACCTTGATAAGCGGCACTCCACAGGATGGTTGGAGGGATGCCAATGGTGACTATTATATATACGGAGCCACATTACGCTATCAACTTCCGACCTGGCAAGGCCTGCTCAAGGTCCGGGCAAACGGGACGCTTGATACTAGTTTCAAGGCTACGATGGCCAAACGATCAACCAATCAAGAGTCTTCCTTGAGCAAAGCCGTACCATTACCTGGGAACAAATTTCTGGTTACAAGTGACTTTACCACGATTCAGGGACAAGCTGTCAACCGCCTCGCAAGGCTTGACAGTCGTGGCTTATTAGATCTGACTTTTAACCAAGGAGGTTCTGGTCCGAACAATAACATCTATGATATGTTGGTGATGTCAAGCGGTAAGATCGTAATCGCGGGCAACTTCACGAGCTATAATGGTGTTGCCGTCAACTACATCTGCCGGCTCAATCCTGATGGCAGCCTTGACCCTACTTTTGTAGCTCCTGTGTCAAACGGGAACATATTTAAGTTGGCCAAGCGTGCTGACGAAAAAATATTCATTGCGGGGGCCTTCACCAACTATGCAGGTGCGGCAAGGACATCCCCATTACTGCTCGACACCAATGGTGCTCATGTTTCAACCTTTGTGCCACCAAGCAACACGACTGCCCCTACCATTTTTTCTTTGGCGGTGTTACCAAATAACAACCTGTTGATCTGCGGTTCATACACCACCTTTTCAGGCTCAGCCAGCGTCAAATACCTAACCCATCTGAGTTCCACTGGATGGTTTGCAACCTCTGCTGTATCAGTAGATGCGACTTGTCGCACCCTAGCCCTCACCCAAGATGGTGGCGTATTAGTAGGTGGCCAGTTCCGTGATGTGGGTGGGGTTACAACCTCCGGCCTTTTCAAAATGCGGATCGATGCACGGCTTGATCGTCGATTTAATCAAGGCTATGGCCCAGAAGGATCAGTGAATAAAGTAGTTCCCTTGGCTGGTGGTAAGTTTTTAGTAACAGGTGCATTCAGCACCTGGAATGGCTATGCACGTCAATCGCTCCTTAGGATTAATCAAAACGGTACTGTTGACACAACCTTCCTCGCACCTGTGATGGCACAAGGCGTTAATGACTTTGAGGTTTTGTCCTCTGGTAAAATAATTGTCGGCACCAGCTCGTTCAACATCCCTGGCGCACGAGACTACCTTTTGCGCCTCAATGCCGATGGTAGTTATGACAATACCTTCTTGTCTGGCCTTACTGGTCCACAGGGTTTTGTCCATCAGGTCGAGGTTACCTCTGCTGGCAAAATATACATTCTTGGCTACTTCAATGTCGTCAACGGACAAACACGCAGAAGCATCGCTCTGCTCAATGCTGACGGATCGCTTGATGCCAACTTCAATTCTGGTACTGGCCTAACGTACCTAGGCAGCTTAGCGGGTACTGTCAGTGCTATGGAAGTCCTGTCTGGTAATCAAGTGATCGTCGGCGGCAGGTTTGATACCTACAATGGATCTACTGTCAGCAATCTTGTCAAAATCAGGACCAATGGATCGATGGAGTCAAACTTCAGTACAGGTACTGGAATTTCGAATACGCAGTCTAACGTTTTTGCAATCCGTCAGATTATGGAGCTGCCCAATGGAACCGTGCTCGTATCTGGCACTTTTGACACCTACAACGGAACAGCTGTCTCCAAACTGATACGGCTTTCGTCAACCGGTGTCCTAGACCCAACCTACAAACTCGATGTTGGCGTTGGTGGGGGACAAGGTTATGGATTCGTTCGGCAGACCAATGGCCAAATCATCCTCAGTGGATTCCTATATTTTGATGGAATCAGCAATCTAATTTTCCCTTTTAAGCGCTTGTTATCCTCTGGCCGTCCAGACACCAACTTTGTTTCACCGATCACAAGCAATAGTATTTATGGCTTTGGTTTGGCCCTCGACGGCGCAGGCAAACTCTACGGTTTTGGCAACTGGTCAAGCATCAATGGCGAGTCTCGTCATCGCTTAATCAGAATGATGGTGGACGAAAACTGCATCGCGCCAGTGATAAGCACCCAGCCGAGGGCCATCGCAGGCTGCCCAGGCGCAAGTGGCTCCACTACGTTCAATCATTCAGGCTCAGGACCTTTCACTTACATTTGGCGCAAAGGCACCACCGAGATCGAGCGGACCACCATCCCTACCTTGACCTTTCCATCCTTGTTACCTACCAATGGCGGTAGCTATACCGTCGAGGTTGTTGGCAAATGCGGCAACATAACCTCAACGGCCTTTGCCGTGACAGTGGCTACTGGTACTACCATCACTACCCGTCCCAATAGTCTCACAGGCTGCCAAGGCGGAGCGGGAAACCTGGCTGTCGTCGCTACTGGCACCAACCTAAGCTACCGTTGGTATAAGGGCACCACTGTCCTTACCAACAACTCGGCAACCCTGCCGTTCAGCAACCTGACATTGGCCGACACTGGCAACTACCGTGTCGTTGTTACAGGTGCCTGTGGTAAAGACAGCACCACATTTGTGCGAGTTACCATCCTACCACCAACCCAGATAACACGTCAACCAACTGCAATTACCACCTTGTGTGCCGGTGGCCGCTTGGTGCTACGTGCTGCGGCTACCGGAAATGGCACTCTGTCCTACAAATGGGTACGGGGTACCACAACTGTAAGCACTTTGGACTCGATCGTGATCCCTGCGGTAGCGGCGTCCGACTCAGGCATCTATACCTTTAGCGTGACCTCAGCCTGTGGGACAATTAGTGCCAACACAGCACGTGTGCAAGTCAGGGCCAATACCGTCATCACCAGCCAACCACAGAGTTTCAGTGTTTGCGAAGGTGTTAATAGGATCTTTAGGGTTGTGGCATTAGGTGACAACCTATCTTATGAGTGGTACAAGGATGGCACTTTGATATTCAGCAATCCCAACTTTTTCCTGACCAACATAGGACAATTAGATGCCGGTAAATACTGGGCGCGTGTCACAGGAAGTTGTGGTGTGATCACAGGTGATACAGTCGTGGTGCGGGTCAATCCTAAGACTACTGGCAGCATCACCCGGACGATCACGCAAGGCAGCACCTACTTGTTCAACGGAAGGCAACTGGGCGTCAGCGGCACCTACCTCGATACCCTCCAGAACCGCAATGGCTGCGATAGCATCCTGACCTTGACCCTAACAGTGGTTACTAGCATCGAGGCGGCTCGTAGTGCTGCAGATTTTAGCCTATATCCTAATCCAGTATCACAAAGCTTAGCCATCATCCGCAGCGAAGACGGACCAGCATCACTGAGGATCGTCACTGCCCATGGTCTTATCCTGAAGTCAAGTACCCTAGTAGGAACCAAGTCAACCCTAGATGTTGCTGACCTACCAGCAGGCATCTATTGGGTAGAGATCAGCAGCGGTGGCCAGACAAAACGGCAACGCATCATTAAGGAGTAATCTGGGGCAACCCTCAAAATGCCAAAAGCACCATTTCTGCCCAGATGGGACGAAATGGTGGTTTTTTTGTTGAAACTTCTGTTCTGGATTGGCTAAAAACCACCCTATCGTTTACCCCAAAATCTCTGCAATATCTGCCGCCGACAAGGACTTGACAAAGCTCTCCTCAGTACTTATGAGGTCCGTAATGAGTTTACGTTTTTTGTCCTGCAGGGCCAATATTTTCTCCTCGACGGTATTTTGGGTGATGAACTTGTAGGTGAAGACGGTGTTCTGCTGACCTATGCGGTGAGCACGATCTACAGCTTGCGCTTCGACGGCTGGGTTCCACCAAGGGTCAAGGATAAAAACATAGTCTGCTGCAGTGAGGTTGAGGCCTACCCCACCCGCTTTGATCGAAATC
>CANHWS010000305.1 GCA_947464365.1 Cytophagaceae bacterium
AGGCGAAACCCTCTACCGCATCAGTAAACAGTATGGCCTGACCGTCCAGCAATTGCTAGACCTCAACGGCAAAACAACCAATACCATTTCCACAGGCGAGAAGCTGATTGTCAAGAAGTGATCCCTAGTGCTGCTGCTTTGGCCCTTTAATTGGCCTGTGGCGTATGCAGGGGGACACAACCTAGACTAGCTCAGTGGATCAAATTCGGCCTGTCTAACCTACCGTCACCCTAAGCCCATCAGAGGCAACCCAACCCATACGCATTATGTCAAGCAACACGGCCACCCTGACCATCAAACCGCTGAAGTCAGCCCTGCTATCTGTTTATCATAAGGACGGACTAGAGCCTCTTGCCAGAGCCCTGCATACCCATGGCGTTACGCTTTATAGCACAGGAGGTACCCAAACGTGGTTAACTTCACTTGGCCTGCCTGTGGTGCCTGTTGAAGATTTGACGGACTACCCTAGCATCTTTGGTGGACGTGTCAAAACCCTACACCCGAAGGTCTTTGGTGGGATTTTGCAGCGTCGTGGTTATGGCCCAGATGCAGAACAAGCTACTCAGTATGAGATTCCTGAGATTGACCTCGTGGTGGTGGACCTCTACCCTTTTGAGGCCACTGTTGCGGCAGGTGGCACACCAGAAGAAATCATCGAAAAGATTGACATCGGTGGGATTAGCCTGATCAGGGCAGGGGCCAAAAACCACCAAGATGTGGCCATCGTCAGTAGCCAAAGTCAGTATGCCGAGGTATTGGGCTGGATCGAAAGCCAAGGTGGCACCACCCTAGCCAACCGTAGACGTTTGGCAGCCCAAGCATTTTCCACCAGCTCCCATTACGACACTGCTATCTTCAACTACTTCAATGAGGCGGAAGGCGAACCCACTTTCCGTGCCAGCCAACAAGGGGGACGCACCCTCCGCTATGGCGAAAATCCGCATCAGCGGGGGTGGTTCTATGGCCAGCTGGACGAAATGCTTACCCAGCTGCATGGCAAAGAGTTGAGCTATAACAACTTGGTGGACATCGACGCTGCCATCAACCTAATGGCTGAGTTTGATGCCTCATTGGCGCCAGCCTTTGCGATTATCAAACATACCAATGCCTGCGGTGTGGCCACGGGAGCGACCCTTGCCCAAGCATACGTCCGTGCTTTTGAGGCGGATACCATCTCTGCTTTTGGTGGGGTCTTGGTCAGCAATAGCCCAATCGACCTAGCGACAGCCGAGGCTATGAATACCTTGTTCTTCGAGGTGCTGATTGCCCCTGCGTTTGACGAAGCGTCCCTGACGATCCTGAAAAGCAAAAAGAACCGCATCCTGCTCCAGGCCAAACACTATCAAAGCCAGCCCAAGGTTTTCCGCTCGTTGCTGAATGGGGTTTTGGCGATGGATACCGACCTCCACACCGACTGCACTGCTGACCTCAAAGGGGTGACCACAACCGCCCCTACCGCCCTGCAAGTGGAGGACCTTTTGACGGCCAGCAAGATCTGTAAACATACCAAAAGCAATACCATCATCTTGGTGCGCGATGGGCAGCTGCTAGCCAGTGGTGTAGGCCAAACCAGCCGAGTAGATGCGCTGCGCCAAGCGATAGACAAGGCCAAGGCCTTTGGGTTTGACCTAGCAGGCGCCGCCATGGCCAGTGATGCCTTCTTCCCTTTCCCGGACTGCGTCCAGATCGCCCATGAGGCAGGGATTGCAGCTATCATCCAGCCAGGCGGCAGCATCAAAGACCAAGACAGCATCGACTATTGCAATAGCGTTGGCCTACCGATGGTGTTGACGGGGTTTCGGCATTTTAAGCATTAGGGGGGGTGCTGGACGGATCGTAACAAAGTAGCCACCTAGTCTAGTTTTTGGGGAGTACTTCAAGCTACCTTATTTCGGGCTGCTTTTGGGGTAGGCCATTTGGTAGGTTCGATGCCCTCCACCACCTCAGCTACTATTGGTGTGGGTTCAGGCTTTTGGGCTACCACAATTTGCTTGGTGATGGCCATGCTGTACTAGTCCAGATAGATATCCAACACCTTAGCAATCTTAATATCAGCATGAAAGGCTGACCAGTTGTCCTCCATAGCCTCCGTTATGAAGTAATCATGGTAGGACTGGCGCTTGTCAGGGATGCTGTATTCCGCTACCAGGTTCTGGTAGTTTTGGATTGTTGCCTTCTTGGGCCTCATAGTTTAATGCGGCAAAGCTGGTAAGGCTACGTGGTGGTGTTTTGTCAAGGTTGGTAACTATTTGTTGAATACATTTACTGTAAAACCATCACCGAACAGCATTGGACTATCTGTGAACTTTAGTCTTCTATTAGACTCCGTCAGATATTCAAAGTAAATAAGCCCCAATCTATATAATGTAATGTATTCATTATACTGATTTAAAATAATTTCAAACAGTTTTTTCTCAATGCCTAGCTCAAAACCTCCAATAAAAGAGGTTTTCTTGGAATCAGAACCAAAGAAATAATAGTCCAAATCAAGTACTTTTCTTTCTTGCGGTTTTAGAAAAAAATCTTCGTTACCATAATAAAGACCATTAAGCATCATGTTTGTTAAGTAAAAACCTAGTTTTGAATAGAATTCATATTCGTCTATCTCAATAGTTCCATCTTCGCTTGGGTCTTCCCAATAGAATTTGAGTTTTCGTTCAAAGATGTATGCTACACCTGCACTCTTTGTGGCTGGCGCAAAATTATTAATTAACGAAATGGCATTGGCCTGTATTAGTCCTTCTGCAAGTGGACCACTAAACCTTTGTGTAATTGTTCCCTTGGCTTCAAGTGAATGATAGTGGATGCCACTGTTGTCGTGACTAAAGCATATAAAATCTGGCTTATGATAAACTACATCGTTAATATTATCTCTTAAATATTCGTACGGGCGAACGTTATAAAAACTACTTTGTAGTGCAGATAGCGGCATGACTAATTTGGCTTGCAGCTGTTCTTTAGCAAATAAATGAGTTAAGATCATTCCATAATATTCTGCAGCGAGAGCTTTTTCTCTTGTTTCGAGCATCTTTAATACATCTACATTCAAAATCATCTCATTGCTCCGGTTCGGGGAGACAAGAGTCTTAAAATACATTTCATATTTTAACTCATTTAGTCTAAAAATTGACTTGTATTTATTTAAAATTTCATGATCTTGGGTATGTAAACCCAAAAACATGTCCATGTTGTAAATATTGCGAAAATGATGGTCGGTATGTGGTACTACGATATTGTTACATAAATACGAGTGAGTTATCGATTCTTGACTAAAGTTCTGAATTACATTATCACAATTTTGCAGGCCGATTTTGTTAAACTCTCTTCTTGTGTAAGGTATTGATAACATGTTTTTTTGACAAACTTCGCAAAACTTTCCCAAACTACCAACACTAATTGCCAGAAAATTTATTGTTCATGGCAAATAAGTCCACTAAAAAGCCCCCAAGGCCTCCAAAACCCGCAAAAAACCCGCTTGCCGTCCTACCAAACATTGCTCTGACTATGGCCGTAAGCTGGCTACCGAGCATTTCTCCCCTGCTGGGAAAGGCCAGAGCAAGGTTTTATTAACTTGAAAAGAGCAAGCGCAAACAGCGTGGTTGCCCTAATGGTACGCCCAAAGGCTATGATGGCGAAAAGTACTGGTTCTGAGCCAAAGTTCGTAATGAGATAGAGTGGAACACCATTCCAGCGATGGCCGCTAACAATGTGGATGGCGGCACCTACATGAACAAGGCACAGTTTCTATCATCCGGTCAGTCCTGGATGAGCCTGATGAATCAGGGTAAGCTCTACTTCAAAAAGTTCTTCTAAAAGTAAATCAGTACCAAATTACTCCCCCTCCGCAATCTCCACAATCAGCTTCAAGGCACCTTCCCACATCTCGACCATAAATTCAAAGCCGTGTGGTGGCATTTCAAGGCTGGCAGTCAGTACAGTTTCACCATCAGAGGTGGAGGTCAGTAAGTAGGATTCTTTGGCGCCGTACCAGCCAGTTTCTTGGGCCTGTGCAAGGGCATCCTCAACACTGAGGCCTGCTTTGATTTCGTATTGGTGGGTCAGCACCAGTTCTTGCAACGGGACTGCGGACGAGACAACGGATAGCAGTCCTTCACCGCTATCTCCCAAAAAGCGCATTTCGGTACCAAGCTCCCAAGTGCCTTCAAAATA
>CANHWS010000306.1 GCA_947464365.1 Cytophagaceae bacterium
CCGAACATCTGCAAATACCTCGACATGCCACTTCAGCATGGCAGTACCGAGATGTTGAAGCTTATGCGTCGTGGGATCACAAGACCGAAGACGGAAGAGCTTATCCAGACCATTAGGGAGAAGGTGCCAGGCATTGCCCTTCGGACCACCCTTATCACTGGGCACCCTGGCGAGACAGATGCCGAGTTTGAGCAGATGTACCAGTTTGTGGAACAAATGCGTTTTGATCGCCTTGGTTGTTTTACCTATAGCCATGAGGATCAGACTCATAGCTACTCGATGGAGGATAGCATCCCTGCCGAGATCAAACAAGAGCGTGCTGACGCCATCATGGAGCTGCAGCAGGGCATCAGTTATGAGCTCAATCAAGCGCGAATTGGGGATACCTACAAAGTCCTTTTCGACCGTACAGAAGGCGGCTATTTCATCGGTCGCACCGAGTTTGACTCACCCGAGGTGGATAACGAAGTCTTGGTCCCTGTCAGTGATACAACCTACGTCCGCCTAGGCGACTTCGCTGATGTCAAAATCAATGAGGCAGAGGAGTTTGATTTGTATGGGGAGGTGGTGTAGCTGGGTCCACTGAAAAGTGTAGGCGCAGTACCGTTGCCTAAACCCCACATTAACCCCCAAAACTGACCTCAATGTCGGTTATAAACAACATTAGCGTTGGCGTTTTGCTTGGCGGCGCCTTCTGAGCTCGGTAACGATGAGGCCAAACTCACGGCTGGTCTGTCCGGCGATGGCGGTGTTTTCCTTGGCTCGGCGGCTGAGGTAGGGCACTACCGATCTGACAGGGCCGTATGGCACGTATTTGACGACGTTGTAGCCGGCTTTAGCCAATGAATGGCTGATGTTATCGCTCATGCCGAGCAGCTGGCTAAACCATACCCGCCCATCTGAGTAGTTGAGGCCACGGTTGTCAAGCTCAAGGGCCAAAAGTTTGGTGCTAGCCTCGTTATGGGTACCTGCGCAGAACGAAACCAAATGGATGTTATCCAGACAGAGCATAAGGGCTTTGTCATAGTCTCGATCCGTTGCCTGTTTGTTGGGTTGTATAGGGTCTGGGTAGCCACCTTCGGTGGCTTTACGACGTTCGGTCTCCATATAGGCCCCACGGACGATCTTGGCCCCAAAGAAATAGCCTTGTTGCTGTGCCTGACTGATGTGTTGCTTCAGGTTCTGGATAGAAGCATGCCGATACATCTGGTAGGTATTGTAGACGATGGCAAAATCTTGGTTGTACAGCTGCATCATCTGGAGGGCCCAGCTATCTATCTGATCCTGTATCCAGCTCTCTTCTGCATCAATAAATATCCTGACTTTATTGTCATGGGCAAGTTTGCATAGCTCTTTGGTACGGCCCAATCCCCTATCAAGCAAGGTCTGCTCTGATGCAGTTAACGGTTGGCCAGCTTGCGCCTTTGTGAGTAGGCTGCTGTCAACCAAGCCTGTAACTTTGAAGACTGCAAACGGAATGTCTTTGTTGCCGGCGGCCTTTTGCACTACTCGTTTGAGCTCAGCTAGGCAGGCATCAAATGCCTCCTCGGTGTCCTCTCCTTCTACTGAATAGTCTAGGATTGAGCCAATATGGTATTGTCCTAGTTTCTGGACTACTTTTTCGCACTCATTAATATCCTCCCCACCACAAAACTGCGCAAATATGGTCGCCTTCACGGTCCAGTCTAGTGGCAGGCCCCAGTTAAACATCCGCGAAAGCCATGTAGTGCCTATGTTCACCAGCCATGGTTTGTTCATCATGCCGAACAACCAGTAGGCCTTTTGCAACTCAGCATCACTGAGTCCTTCGAAGGCAGTGGCAGTGTCGGCAAAATCAAACTTAGTTGGTGTCGGCGATGATGGTGTAAGCATATGGTAACCAGATGGGTAGGGTGGACTTGTAACTGAATATGGAATCCTCAAAAAGGTCGATCAGCAGTCTAAAGCAAATTGATCACAAAAGTCAGGCTAAAAACTTAAATCCCAGCACCTATGTAATACATATTATTATATAGCCCTAGATACAAGTTGCGGCAGTTGGGTAACCCAAAATAGCCGTCCTTCGGGTCTTGAGATTATCTTTGCGCTCTTTCAGGAAAGATTGAAGGCGGATCAGCATCGAGTAGCGAGCTGTCCGACCCCAGCAACCAACAAACAGACAAGCCCCAATATGGCCCTCAGCGAGCAGGAAATTAGGCGTAGAGAAGAACGTGCAGCATTGATCGAGATGGGTATTGACCCCTATCCATCTGCTACTTTTGTCGTTAACGTGACGGCTGATGACATCAACCGAAACTACGAACGCCACAAGACCGACTACAAGGACGTCAGGATCGCTGGTCGTCTTATGAGCCGTCGCATCATGGGCAATGCCTCCTTTGCCGAGCTGCAGGATGCCACGGGCCGGGTACAGGTCTATTTCCGTCGGGATGACCTCTGCCCTGACGAGGACAAAACGCTGTACAACACCGTCTTCAAAAAGATGCTGGACCTTGGTGACATCATCGGTGTCACTGGTTTTGTTTTCACGACCCAGACAGGTGAGATCAGCATCCATGCCACTAGCTTTACCCTCTTGACCAAGTCACTGCGGCCACTGCCAATCGTCAAGGAGACTGAGGATGAAGCAGGTAACAAAAAAACTTATGATGCCTTCACGGACCCAGAGCAACGGTACCGCCAGCGTTATGTGGATCTGATAGTTAACCCTGAGGTGCGGGATACGTTCCGCAAACGCACCAAATTGGTTAACACCATGCGGAACTTCTTAGACGAGCGTGGTTATCTGGAGGTTGAGACCCCAATTTTGCAACCCCTCTATGGTGGAGCTGCGGCCCGTCCGTTCAAGACGCATCATAATACGCTTGATATGCCGCTCTATCTCCGAATAGCGAACGAGCTCTACCTCAAGCGCCTGATTGTTGGTGGTTTTGATGGTGTCTATGAGTTCGCCAAGGATTTCCGAAACGAAGGCATGAGTCGTTTCCATAACCCTGAGTTCACCCAAGTAGAGCTCTATGTAGCCTACAAGGACTACTACTGGATGATGGATCTTGTAGAAGAAATGGTGGAACGTGTGGCTATTGCCGTCACGGGTGATACCAAAGTCACTGTTGGAGACAAACAAATTGACTTTGCCCGCCCTTGGAAACGTTACACGATGTTTGAGGCCATCCAGCATTTCACTGGGCATGACATCAGCAATCAGGACGAGGATGGCCTCCGTGCCACTTGTGCCACCCTCAACATTGACGTGGATAGCACCATGGGCAAGGGTAAACTCATTGACGAGATCTTTGGGGCTACCTGCGAACATCAGTTGATCCAGCCAACCTTCATCACTGACTACCCAGTCGAGATGTCTCCGCTGGCCAAAAAACATAAGTCTAAACCGGGACTGGTTGAGCGCTTTGAGGCTATCTGTAATGGTAAAGAGATCTGTAATGCCTTCTCTGAGCTCAATGACCCGATTGACCAAAGGGCTAGGTTTGAAGAACAGATTGAGCTGGGCCGCCGTGGTGACCCTGAGGCGATGACACTTGATGAGGATTTCTTGCGTGCGCTGGAGTATGGGATGCCACCAACAGCTGGTCTCGGCATCGGGATTGATCGACTTTCGATGATCATTACCAATCAGCCTAGTATTCAGGATGTCTTGTTCTTCCCGCAGATGCGACCAGAGCTCAAGGCCGTCCAGGCCACAAAGACCGACTTTGTTGCTGCTGGCGTACCAGAAGTCTGGGCCACAGTGCTCGTCGAGCTGGGTTTTGCCTCTGTTGAGGACTTTCGTGCGGCCAATGCCAACAAGCTTTTTAACGACCTTGGAGGCAAACGCAAAAAGCTCAAGATCAGCGACCCGCTGCCATCGCTGGATGAGCTCAAAGCCTGGATGAGTGCCTAGCAGTATCTAAGGCTGGGCTATGCCCAAAATCATTATATTGGCCTGCCGACCTTGTTGCTGGCATCACCCGAATTCTGACCAAATTGTTGGGGTAGGGTAGTGCCTCCTAGGGGTGGCAGGCCATACCAAATCATACACCAGATCTATCGACCTATTGCCTTGGCTGATCAAAAAGACAAACCTGCCGCAGGTACCAAAATTGCCATAATCGGGAGTGGTAGCTGGGCTACGGCCTTGGTCAA
>CANHWS010000307.1 GCA_947464365.1 Cytophagaceae bacterium
CGAAAAGTCACCTTCGTTTAACGTCAATCCCGTTAGGGGAATCTATAAGTGTTTCGGCTGTGGTAAGGCGGGCGACTCCATCTCGTTCATGATGGAGCACGACAAGATGAGCTACCCCGAGGCCCTACGATACCTGGCCGAGAAATATAACATCAAGGTCGAGGAGGATAGGGTCACAACAGATGCCGACAAGGCCGCCCATAACGAACGTGAAAGCCTCTACATAGCGCTCAAGTGGGCCAAAGATCATTACGTTGATCGCCTACACCAACATTCAGACGGGCAGGCAATTGGCCTATCTTACTTCCGTGAGCGTGGCTTCAGCCTGCCCACCATCGAGGCCTTTGAGCTTGGCTACTCACTCGACAAGTGGGATGACCTACTATTATCAGGCACCAAAACGGGCTATAGCCAAGATGTGATGGAGCGGGCAGGCCTATTGGTAGCCAAAGAGGACGGCAAGGTATTTGACCGCTTTAGGGCCCGTGTTATATTCCCTATCCATAACGGATCAGGACGTGTCATAGGGTTCGGGGCTCGGTTCCTTGGCAAGGACAAAACCCAGCCCAAGTACCTCAACAGTCCTGAGTCCACCGTATATCACAAAGGGGATGTGCTCTATGGGCTTTTCCAAGCCAAAAAATCCATCCGCGAGCTTGACAATGTGTACCTCTGTGAGGGTTACACAGACGTCATCTCACTGTACCAAGCTGGGGTCAAAAATGTAGTGGCATCATCAGGCACAGCCCTAACACCCGAGCAGATCAAATTGGTCAGCCGACATACCAAGAACATCACCGTGCTTTATGATGGTGATTCGGCTGGTATCAAGGCATCCCTTCGGGGCATTGACCTTTTGCTGGAGGGCGGCATGAATGTCCGTGCTGTAGCTTTCCCTGATGGTGAGGACCCCGATAGTTATGTCCGCAAAATCGGTAATGAGGCTTTTATTGAATATCTAACGGCCAATAGTGTTGATTTTATCAAGTTCAAGGCCAGCTTGTTTCTGGATGAAGCCCGAGCTGATCCTATCCGCAAAACGGCGATCGTACGTGATATAGTCGGTAGTATCACTAAAGTGCAGGATGCCATTCTGCGCTCGATGTACTATACCACCAGTGCCCGCCTGCTCGATGTGGACGAACAGCTGCTGATCAGCGAAGGCAACAAAATCATCCAGCAAGAAAAGGCCAGGGCACAAAAAGAAGCGCAAACCAAACAACGAATTGAGGACCGCAACCAAGGTAGGCCAGCGGGTCAATCTGGTGCACCAACAACCCAATCATTTGGTCCGCCACGTGCTAATCCTGACTTCCCCGGTCTAGGTACTCCACCACAGTCAGCACCTGACTGGGGACCAAGTTCGGTCCCTGGCCTAGAGCTGCCCCCAGGTGTGAGTCTGCCACCTCCAACGGATGGAGATGCCGGATTTGGCGCACCACCAGCAGGGTTTGACCCCTTCCATGGCGGGCCGCCACCGGATGATTTTGGCGGGCAGGGTTATGCTAGCGCTGCCTATCCAGATGATGATTTCGCCAATGGTCTGGGTGATGGTCTATACTTGCCACCGCTGCCCGACGCACCCGCAGCCGAGCAACCAGAGCTCGCCAGCCGCAGCCGACGGATGGTCAAACTGCAGGGTGAGTACGAAAAAGAGGTCCTGCGCTTCCTGATCACCCATACAGATAATGGGGGCGAACAAGCCGTGGAACTGGCACAATACTTCTTGCATGAGCTCCACGATGTGGCGTTCAGCAACCCGATGTATGAACGCATCTATGGGTTCTATTGCCAGGAACTTGAAGAAGGACGCCTACCAACAATGGCCTATTATATGGCCCTCGAGGATCGTGAGCTGGCCAATGCTGTTGCTAGCCTAGTTGGCCTCAGCATTGAGGTGAGCCCAAACTGGAAGGACAAACACCTCATCGTGACACCACGTGAAGAGGACGACCTCCAGAATGCCGCCTTTAATACCATTGCACGGCTCAAGTTGATTGTCCTTCGGGCCCAAGTGTTTGAGGTGCATCTCCAGATTCAAGCTGCTACCGATGATGCTGTCGTGGATGAGCTATTGCAACAGTATACTGACCTAAAAGCGCAAGAGGTGATCTTGGGTGAGGAAATCGGCCAAGTCTTGTCTGATTTTCATATTGGTCGGGCGAGTAAATAAACCATCCTTGCCTTAGGCTCTGTTTGACAGTTGTGCCAGCCCAAATTTTGGTTGGGTTACCGTATCAATACCATTCTGATTGTACTTTTAGGCACTGATTGACAATGAAAACATCTACTAGAACCTTATTTAAATCATTGACTGCAACACATAGTTACGTGTGGTTGATAGCTGCAATGCTATTTTTTGGTGCTCCTAGCCCAGGTAATGGCCAAGCACTGTCTAGGTCCGTTGAGGTTGGTAAAGAGGTGGGAGTTGATAGTAATAGTAATCAAGCAAGCAATGATCAAGGTGCGCTTACAGGGCTTAACCCACTATGTAATTGTGAAGTGCGCCTATCTGTGAAGCCTAACCCTGTGCAGGATGTAATGCACCTGACCCACGGCATCAAAGGTGGTGCTGAGATCACAATCACAGACCTCGTAGGCCGTAGTCATACCCTGACCAAAGTCCCGATGGAGGCCGAAATCAGCGTGCTAGGTTGGCCAAAGGGCATCTATATGGTGAGCCTTAGGCTTGGGCAAGATCGTAGGGTTCAAACCATTTTAGTTCGCTAAGTCTTGGCACAAGGCAAATTGGTATATACCACCATCCAGAGTCCTAGGCTGACATACGCACTGGAGCATTTGTTGGGTGCAGTGAGCCAAACCGCGGATTCCACCAAGTGGATGGACCACCAAGGACCTAGGCTTTGGTACCATGCCTCTGCCCCACCAAGCCTTGGCCTTCACATTTGCCCAACTGCCGAAACGGTTTGGGAAGTCGGCACCTTGCCTGCTGTCCCATCCCCAATCCTGTCCGAAAACCAACTACCGGATGGTAGCCCTTATGCCTTACCGATTCTGTACCCGACAGGTGGACATTTGGGTTATGATGCCGTAGCGGCGACGTTTTACATGCTCAGCTGCGCTGCCGAATATGACACTAATAAAACCAGCCTTAAGTTGGTGACCCCGTTGGCTGACTTACCAGACTTTAATGACTTTCTGGACGAACATAACCGATTCAGAGGCAACCCAAAACTCAAACGCATTTACAAAAACAGCCTACCTGTCCTAGATCTATGGAAAGGGCAGGTATTACAATCGCTCCGCCATTTAGGATTTGAGGTTGCAAACCTACCAGCGCAACCGAGGCTCCGCCTGAGCCTAGATATTGACAATTGGTATGCCTTTAAGGGCAAACCACTCTGGAAACAAATCGGCGGGGCCGTTAGGGATTTGTTTTTGTTTGGGCCAATGTCAGTTGTACAACGACTGCAGGTTTTGGTTGGTGCTATGGTTGATCCGTTTGACCCAAACCGCACCTTTGATCTGTTGAAGGAATACCCCATTGATGTATTCATCCTGAATGCACAGCAACAAGGGCCTTATGACAAAAACAGCCCAACCAAAGCGAACTTATTAGCGGCTTTGCAGAACAAGTACCCCAATATCAGGATCGGTATCCACCCAAGCTATCAAGGTGGCGAAAACGGGGCCAACCCTTCGGTCTGGCAAAAGGAATTGGATGATTTGAGCCAGAAAATCAAACAACCAATCACCTCTAGCCGGTTTCATTACCTGCATTTCAGGATGCCTAAACATTATCGCCAACTGATTGAGCTTGGAATTACTGAGGACCATAGCCTGATGTTTGCTAACACACCTGGCTGGCGAGCTGGCACTGCACTCCCTTTCTATTGGTATGACCTCGAGGCCGAAAAGGCAACCAATCTAACAATCTACCCACAACTCCTGATGGATACGAGATTGGTTGAGCTTTACCGCCGCCAACCGCAAGAGGCGGCAGAATGGGTGCTCAAAACCTATATCAATCCACTCGAAGCGCAAGGATTACCATTACCCCTAGTCCTGCACAACGAAAGCCAAGGCAATTATGGTGTTTGGAGAGGTTGGGCTGGCTTTTTGAGAGGGGTGGTGGATTCAAAATAACCTTGCAAATATCGGTATTGACTATACGTCA
>CANHWS010000308.1 GCA_947464365.1 Cytophagaceae bacterium
GCTGCGGCTAATCCCCGGATGCGGAACGACTATTATACAACCCCAAGTCCTGACTATCCACGCCCTGGCAGTTTCTTGTCACGGTATGAGCGTAATACTGGCCAATGTGGGTCCGAATTTATGTTGCCAGGTTTCCCAATCCGGAAAATCGCCAACGCTTTCGGCCCTGCAACCGACTCGCTCGGACCTGTGGATCTGATTGACGTAGGTTTGATGACCGATTTCAACTGCGACCCGACTAACGGACGCCCTCTAACAACGGTTGCCGAAGGTAAAGCTTGGTTGTATCCTGATGGTACCATCCGTGATTTCGAAACAGGTACAGTTGATTATGCGAGGCTAACAGGTACTACCCCCCCTACCTCAAACGTTGTAGCCTACGTCGCAAACGGCTCTCATATTACGCTCATCAGCTCGCTGACGGCTAATGTCGTACCTCAAACTGGTGCTAACCCTCCGGGTGGTGGTGCTGGCGGTGGCACTGTTGACTTTACCCGTGAGGCCAATGTGATTCGCCAAGGTGCTTATGTTTCTGGTATTGGGTCTGAGTGGGTTATCCCTTATGGCACCTCAACACCAGTTGCACAGCGTCGGGTAGCTGCCATTGCAGGCAATACTTCGGACAGGTCTTCAGGGGTCAATGCTTTTGACCTTGAAAAGATTCTCCAATACCTCAATCAATCTGGTAATCCTCGTCAGAACATTTATCGCGACCTGGATGTAAACCTTGACACCAAGATTGACAACTTGGACAGGATCATTGTGGACAACAATTCGCGTTTACAGAAACACGCCATCCTTAACAAATAGTTTTCAACCAGCACACCCCAGAAGTCATGTCAATTTCAAAACTTCGTTTTTTCGTCCTGGGCTGGGTTTGTCTATTTGCAAGCACAGCGGCAGTGGCTCAGGTACGGTTCCAGTGCCTAGGTTCGCAGGTACTTAGTCCTCAGTTCGATTACGTAGAGGTAACCCTTCGATTGCAGCAATTTGCAGGTAGCCGTCCGTCGGCCGTTGCGCCAGGTACTTCGGACATTATTGTAAGGTACGATCCGCAGTTCGTAAACGTCACAAACACCAACATCAGCGTTACGGCCGTTGGCCTGTGGGACACGGTTGCAACACCTGCCTATTATGGTAAGCTCCGTGTTTTCAAAGGTGCCGGCGATTATGTAGTCGTTCGGATAAAGGAGCGTGAAACCCCACCAACTACAGGGCTTCCTAACATCGGTCGTGGTAACTCTAACACGCTTGTTTGCACCTTTAGGCTGCCGACAATCACGCCAGTTGCCCAACTGTGTGGCCGGACTAGCAATATGGGTTTTCTGGCCAATCCGGCAACCACTTGCAACAATCCTAACTCGAACCTCACCCTGTTAAGGTCTTTCCAACAGGCAGAGGCAGATGATGCGCTGAACGCTACTACTGAGTTCCAGTTTAACCCAGCTTCCATATTGTTTACTCAGACAGCCCTTGCAGTACCGACCGCAGGCTTTAGTCAGGTAACGACTTCTGGCGAGTTTAATTTCTCTTGGGATGATGCGGCGCTACAAGCCAATCGTCGTGGTGCTATCTACAAGGCGTTCTTCACCCCCGACCCTCAGTTTTCGTGCCCAGCTTCTAGCCAGCGCATTCAGGTAGGTACGACGATTTCTCGCGCCAACCCAACCCTGCCAATACCAAGGACCACCGTTAGGTTTGGTGCGACAACTGCCCCAATAGTTACATGTGGAGGTGCACCAGTTACTCGTGGTAATATCCGGATTGTATCTTATACCCTTTGTGGTGACTCTGTTACGTCAAGTCCTTATCCTGTTTCCTACGAAACCTGCTACCCTTACGTCTTCAACTCAGGCTTTACGAACGTAACACCTGCCAACACGCCAATTTGTCGTAATCAGTCCGTCACTATTCGGCTTGACTCGTCAGTAGTTCGCTACCAAGTTGGTACTGGGCTAGACCCTGTCCAATGGACGCCTACCCCTGCTGGTTTCACAGGTCGGTATAGCTTCGATAGTGGTAGGACATGGCAAAGGAGTGCAACACGCACTTTCGCTAACTTATGGCGTGCAGATCGTCAGTCCGATACCATTTACGTCATGATCCGTGACCGCTCGCTTTGCAAAAGCAGGGCAGTTAAAGTTCCGATCAATTTCTTCAGCCCTGTTGACCCAGCTTCGCGCCCTCGGATTACGACCAAGGACAGCCTGCCAGTTGGTCTCTGTACCTTTGGTCCTGTTCGTATCGCCTCTGTCAAGGTGGGTGACCAGAATATCAACTATACTTGGCGCGTCGGCGCACAAGGTGGCCAACTGTTTGATGCCCCAGGTGGCAACCCAACAACCACAGCCTCGGTTGTGTATTATCAACGCCCTGCTGGCTACCTAGGCCAAGCTAAATTGTATCTCGAGAACCTGTGTTATGGCATTTTGGTGGACTCTGTTTCGATCAATTTTGTCAATCCACCAGATCCTAAGATTACATACAATACTACTCCTGCTGGTCCTAATGTTGCATTCTTGAACGCCCCAATAACGTTCATTGCAGCATCGGCTGGTACAAATGGTGCAGGTACGGTTTACAGCTTTAGCATCACCCAAAACGGTGTTACCACTACCCAGAATCCATCTGCAGCGACCACATATCCATATAGCTTCTCAGCATTGGGTATGGCTACGGTTCGTTTGCGTGTGGCCTCGTCCGACGGCAGCTGTTTTTCTGACAGTACCATCATGATCGATGTCCGTGGCTTCCAACAGTTCTTCCTTCCATCTGTCTTTAGTCCGAATGCTACCGATATCCGCAACCAAGTCTTTGGTGTGCAGGGCGAAAACATTTCGGGCAATGACTTCAAGATGATTGTCATGAACCGCTGGGGTCAGGTTGTGTACGAAACCAGCAACCTAAACGCCCCTTGGGACGGTAGGGATAATGGTGGCAAGGAGTGTATCATGGATACCTACACCTATGCTGTCAAGGGCAAGTTCCTGGATGGTGCTACATTCGAAAAAACCGGTATCGTTAACCTCCTTAAATAAACAGGTTCCCATGGGGTCATGGCCGCAATGCCAAGACCCCAAAACCTTTAAGATAAACTTTGCAGATGAATACTTCTTTAGCAAAACGCCTGATAGGTGGCCTGTTTATAGGTGTTGTGGGCTTGTTTGCTGGTGTTGCAAATGCGCAGGACATCCAGTTTTCCCAGTTCCATGCATCCTCGTTGTACCTCAACCCTGCTTATGCAGGCATCGAGACCTCACCGACACTCAATACCAACTTCCGCACCCAATGGCGGGCAGTCAATACCCCTTTCCTGACGACACAGGTGTCTGGGATCTTCCCATTCCTGGGCGGAGTTGACGGTGCTACCCAAAAGGGTGGTGTTGGTGTTTCTTTTTTCAATGACCAAGCAGGAGATGGCTCGCTAACCAAGCGTGGTATCCTTGCCACTGGTGCCTATACGTTGGATATGCGCCTGCACAAAATTGCAGCTGGTATCCAGGTTGGTGTTGTCCAGACCGGCCTAGACCTCAATGCCCAAACTTGGGGTGCTGGTTATGAGCAGTATACCGGCTATCGCAGCTCTTACACCGCAGTGTCGGACCCAGGCCTAGTTAATATACTGAGCTCTAAGGCCTATTTGCTTACCAACCTTGGTGTGATGTATAGCTATAACCCGGGTCGGAGCTATTACAGCAGCGGTATTGGTGGCCATATTGGCGCTTCAGGCTATAACCTGAACCAACCTAACATTTCGCTTAATGACTCTAAGGAGTACAAACTGCCAGCTAGGGTTAACCTCTATGGTGGTCTGGACTTCTTCTTGTCCGAGGATGTTAAGTTCAGTCCTAATTTCTTGCTCAGTAACCAAGGCGGATTTACCCAGGTTAATGCTGGTGCTTACTTCACATTTGGTATCGTGCCGGACAATGGCACCTTTCTTGCCGGTACTGATTTGATCTTGGGTGGTTGGTATCGCCTTCAAGATGCGGCAATTCTCAGCCTAGGTCTGTCAAACAATGCCTACACTTTTGGCCTGAGCTATGACTTCAATACAAGCCAGTACAATACCTTTATCAACAACCGTGGTGCCCTAGAGGCTTCTTTCGCC
>CANHWS010000309.1 GCA_947464365.1 Cytophagaceae bacterium
CTACCTTGCCGAGAAAGGATATGACCAACAATATGGCGCCCGCCCGCTGAACCGTGCCCTGCAGAAATACCTCGAAGACCCAATCGCTGAGGAAATCCTGAAAGGCGAAATCGCAACCGGTGACACCCTTCTTGCCGACTATCCTGAAGGCGCCGAAGGGATTGTGATCAACGTACGGAAGGCAGAGCCCGCTGTAAGTTAATAGGTAACTGTGCCAAGGCAGATAGATACCAAGAAGGCGACCAGAATAAGTCGCCTTCTTTTTTTGTAATAGGGATATAATAAGTAGGCTTTAGTCAGAATTGCGCTGGGCTCAAAAGCTAGGTCAGTAGAGCCCAAATAGCCAATCCACCTTTCCTTGAAGGAACCGCACCCCTGCGTCTGACAAAACATATTTTTGCTTCGGGCTGGTTGGTTTATCCGGCAAGATCAGCTCCAGATAGCCCAAAGCAATTAGGGGTGCCACATGGGTGCTATAGTTTTTGTTGTGTACACCAAGCCCAATAGCTGTGAGTAATTCGGCTTTCGTTTTTGGCTTGAAAGTGGCAGAAAGCACTGCCGGTTATGCCATTTCACAACATTCAATTCACTAGAAACATGCCCTTAATTGGTCCATCAACCTCATCTGGATAGGCTCTATCTTTACGGCACTTACTAATCAGGTGCGCACCTTGCAGTTAACATACAATCGTTTCAGACCACTACCTGGGGGCCACCTCCAGACCATCTTGCCGCACCTTTTGCGCATAAAAGGTTTGGTTGCCTACAACCGTGAGCGCATTACCCTACCTGATGGTGATTTCTTGGACATCGATCATGTAAATCATACGGCGCACCAGACTGACGAATCAAAACCTCACGTCCTAATCCTACATGGGCTTGAAGGCAATAGCCAGTCAGGATATGTTGCCGGCTTGGCCTACCATCTGCATCAGGCTGGTTATGCAGTGACTTCCATCAACTACCGAGGTTGCAGTGGCACACCCAACAGTCTGCCTAGATTCTATCACAGTGGGGCTACAGAAGACGTTGCGGCAGTTGTTGCGCACTTGTTACGATCCGGAGGACCAGCAAAAGCAATCGCACTTATTGGTTTCAGCCTCGGGGGGAACCAGTGCCTCAAATTTATGGGTGAGCTGAACAACCGTTGGAAAAGCCTCAGCACCGGCGTTATGGGCGGCCTTGCCTTCAGTGTGCCGCTAGACTTAGGAGCATGCAGTGCCCAGATAAGCCTCCCAGAAAACCGGCTTTATGAAAATCGCTTTATCAAGTCCCTAAGTGATAAAATAAGAACCAAACATCGCATCATGCCAGATGCCGAAGAACTGGACCCAGCCCAGCTGACGAAAATCAAAATCCTGAAGGACTTTGACGACCTATATACGGCACCCCTACATGGCTATGCCAATGCCGACACCTATTATGCTGCAAACAGCAGCCTTGGTTTTCTTCCTTCCATAACCCACCCTACCCTGATCGTCCAGGCGGACAACGACCCATTCTTATCACCAGAGGTACGATCAGCATCAGTTAAGGTATCCCCCAGCACTCAATTGCAAATAACCCGTGGTGGCGGGCACTGCGGCTGGCTAATGAGCAGGCCCGAGGAGGGCAGTTACTATTGGTCCAATGTACTAGCTTTACGCTGGTTGAGGCAACTCAGCTGCTGATCCCATTATTGTACCAAGCACCTCCAGTCTCCCCCCCAGCTTCCTAGTTATTGGCCCTGACGGTTTATGGCAAAATTATTCTTCAAACGACTGCGCGAAAACTCGACCACAGGGTTTACATCCATTAATGCCTACCAAAGTAACCGCATCTTTAAGCGTGATGGTAGCGTAAACATCGAGCGGCGTGGTCTGCCTTTTTGGGAGTCAATCCACCTATTTCATGAGCTGATCCATATGCCTTGGTGGCGGTTTAATGTTACCGTCTTACTGACGTATTTGGTCCTGAACTTGGTGTTTGCTGGCCTATACTGGCTTGTAGGACTAGAGCACCTCGTCGGATATATGGAAACCGACAACCTCAATGAGTTCTGGGAGGCATTCTTCTTCAGCACTCAGACCATCAGCACAGTAGGATACGGCCGTGTAAACCCCACGGGAATGGGTGCCAATATGATTGCAGCTATCGAGAGCCTCACAGGCTTGCTAGGTTTTGCCCTTGCAACAGGTTTGCTATACGGGCGTTTCAGTAAGCCAAGCTCCCGCCTCATGTACAGCAACCAAGCGATCCTAGCCCCCTTTCAGGATGCAACGGCCCTAATGTTCCGGATCGCAAACAAAAACAAAAGCTCCATCATCGAACCGGAAGCCGAAGTCTTAGTGTCGCTAAAAGATGAAACCAACGTACGTCGGTTTTTCAACCTAACGTTACAGCTCAAAAAGGTATCCTACTTGACCCTTTCCTGGACAATTGTCCACCCGATTGACGAAAACAGCCCATTTAACGGTCTAACGGAAAAAGATATGGAACAGCTCGATATTGAGGTAGTGGCAACAGTCAAAGGCTTTGACACCACTTTCGGAGCAACCGTCTATAGCAGCCATAGCTATAAGTATTACGAAATCGTCCACGGGGCTAAGTTTGTGCCTGTGTTCCATCCATCGGACGACAACCGAGTCACAATCCTAGAACTCGACAAACTCCATCATTTTGAGCGAGTGGATCTGCCCATCTTCTCCCGAATTGCGGCCCCGAAGTTGCCACCAGGCGACTTTAGTTAGGGATTTCTGTCAGGTCGGAAAGCAACCTCGTGCTCAGCCGACGCATGGCTCCGTAAGTGGTGGTGTACCGATTGACCATTAGGACAACCGCGTAGGTCCGCTTGTCCTTGCCTGTATAATACCCTACAAAGTTCTGGACCCGCGTTAATGACCCTGTCTTGACATGGAGATTGCCCATAGCAGCTGTACCTATACATTGGTCCTTCATAGTGCCAGAGCGACCGGCAACAGCCAACGAAGCATCAAAGTCTCGGAACCATTTGCGTTTAGTTGCTGCCAGTAAAAAAGTACCAAAGGCTTGCGCCGTGATGCAGTTGGCTGGGCTTAGTCCAGACCCATCCTGTACAAAGAAGTGACTTTTATCCACACCCATTGTACCTGCAAAAGCGGATAGTGCATCCAACCCACTTTTGATTGTGGCTGGGCTATTTTGGATTGTGGCCTCCTTGGGCATTCCTAGTTTGAGCAGAAATGCATCCGCAAAGTGATTGAGACTTTCTTGGTTGGTCTTGGCTACCAACTCGGACAAAGGTGGACTCAAGTAGGTATCCAGAACCTTTGTTGGCTTGGCACCAACGGGCATGGGTTTATACGATCTACTCCAGACTGATGTGGTATGGATATTAGGTTCGGTCTTCACCTGACGGTCCTCTAGCGCCTTCTGGAGCTGACTCAGGACCACCAATTCGGGCTCTGGCATAGCTGCCTTAATCACAAAGCCAGACTTGCCACCAGCCGGAATCGTCCCGTTCAGGACCCTGACTTTATCATGGCTCAGGCCATAGACATAGGCATTGTCCCCAGACCCAGGCTTAGCATAGGTAACACTACTTCGCCAGTCCACCTCGTTGTATGGCTTGGGACTAACCGACTTAAGGGTCGCTAAGTCACCCAATTGGCCGATCTTGAACTCGAGCTTGGTGGTATTGTCCTCCCAGTTGATGGCCCTAGGGCCAGCACCATAATAATTGCCCATATCGCCCCAAGTATAGCTATCGGGCAGGTTCTGCTCAAAGGCATCAAGGTCTGCAATCAGATAAGGTTTATCCTGACCAAGATTAGCATCTGCAACCTTTTGTGCCCATCCTTTGATGATAGTAGCACCTGCAACATCTTGGTATTCGGACCCGAGGCTAGGATCCCCACTGCCTAAAAGGGCAATGCAGTCCGGATAACGAACCAATTTAGTTGCATACCGATACTCTGGACCATACCGATCCAACATGGCCGCCGTCGTAAAGGCCTTAAGTGTACTAGCAGGAGTCATTAGCACATTGGGCCGGATTGTGGCGACAACCTCCCCTGTCTGGACATCCCAAAGGCCAAAGGACCATGTAGCCGCCTGCAAACCC
>CANHWS010000310.1 GCA_947464365.1 Cytophagaceae bacterium
GGACAGAGTCACGGCCTTGGGCTAGTTTGCTGGTTTCATAGCTATACCAGCTACCAGACTTCTTGATGATCTCCAGCTCAACACCCAGGTCGATGATCTCACCAACCTTGCTGATGCCTTCGCCATAAAGGATGTCAAACTCGACGACTTTGAATGGTGGGGCCACTTTGTTCTTGACCACCTTGACCTTGGTCCGGTTGCCAAATACATTATCTCCATCCTTCAGCTGGGCTAGGCGGCGAATGTCGAGGCGCACGGAGGCATAGAACTTAAGCGCATTACCACCAGTAGTGGTCTCTGGGCTACCGTAGCTGACGCCAATTTTGTCGCGCAGCTGGTTGATGAAGATACAGGTACAGTTGGTTTTGTTGATGGCACCTGTGAGTTTACGCAGGGCTTGCGACATCAAGCGGGCTTGAAGACCCATCTTGCTATCACCCATATCACCTTCAAGCTCAGCCTTCGGCACCAGGGCCGCAACAGAGTCAATCACGATGATGTCAATGGCACCAGAGCGAATCAAATGCTCAGCGATCTCCAGTGCTTGCTCCCCATTGTCAGGCTGGGCAATCAAGAGGTTCTCGGTGTCGATGCCAAGTTTCTCGGCATAGGTCTTGTCAAAGGCATGTTCCGCATCAATAAAGGCAGCAAGGCCACCCAACTTCTGCGCCTCGGCGATGGCATGGAGCGTCAAGGTTGTTTTACCTGATGACTCAGGGCCATAGATCTCTACAACACGGCCACGTGGCAAACCACCAATTCCTAGGGCGATATCCAACCCAAGTGAGCCTGTGGAAATGGCTCCGATGTCTACCACCTTGTTGTCAGACAGCTTCATGACAGTGCCTTTACCATAGGCCTTGTCAATCTTGTCGATCGTGAGCTGGAGAGCCTTGAGCTTTTCGTTGCGCTCTTTTTCGGCTTGGTCTTTGGCGGTGTCTTTGACTACTTTTTCTGCGGCTGCCATGGGCGGATGCGGTCTATATTAGTAAGGTGAAGGTGTGTCGGTTGTAGGTCCCAATATGGCGCCAAAGGTGTTCTTGCTTGGCAACCAGCGGGGTGATGTTGGTAGTTGGTCTTGGCCTGCTAGGCCATGCAATTAGATGATGGGGTCAAGTTACAAAGGCGGGCGGGCCAAAGGCAAGCTAGCCAAAATAAATAGCACTGGGTGATTAGGTACTAGTGTTATTCGGTAGTGCAAGCAGCATCACCATCAGATTATCCGTCAGCACTTTGATTAGTTTTCCGTCAAATACCTAATGCTCTAATTAGACACCAAAAAACCGAATGACCAAATACTAATCAAAAAAATTCCTAGTTTCTGCTCAAATTTCTGGCTAAACGGCTCTATTAAAACCGTAAAGGCAATCCAACTAGTCTAACTGCCCCTTAAGGTTAGCTACCAAGACTAGAATCTAGGCAAAAGGACCGATATTTGGGTATGGCAAATCGGTCGGTATTGGGCTGGATCAAATGGGGGATCGTGAAGATGCTGCTGGTCCTTGTTCGGCTCTATCAAGTGTTGATTTCGCCCTATTTGGGTGCCAACTGTCGTTACCAACCCACCTGCAGCCGATACATGCAAGAAGCACTCCAGAAACATGGCCTCATAAAAGGGCTAAGACTGGGTCTCAAGCGCATCGGTCGCTGCCACCCCTGGGGCGGACATGGATATGACCCTGTTCCCTAGTGCACCACTACCCTTCCTGCCCTGGTTGCATTGCAAGTGTCAGGAAGGCATTCATAGGCCTAGCGGCAACTAGGTGAGCATAGACATAATCCAGCAAATCTGGCCGCAGCAAGAGGTCCTGTGAGGGCAAAGTTGCCATGTAGTAGAACTGCTTGTTGGCCAAGTAAGGCTCCTCCGCAACGGCAGATTTATAGGGTTCTGGCAGAATCTTATTCCGATCACCTAGGAGTACCCCACCAAAATGCTGTTTGAAGGGTTCAGCAGCCAAAAGCTCATGAAACTCAGCGCCATTGTAATGGATTTCAGACCTGATATTGGCCAATGCCTCTTTCTCGATCTCATAGGCCCCACCACCTAACCAAGCCTCAGTTGCGCCAAATTGCAGGTAAAAGCCAGGCAAGGGGCTCTTCTTGCCATAGCGGTTAATGATAGCTGACACATGCTCTTTGTATGGCCGTTTGTCCTTACTGAACCGCACATCCCGATTGATCCTGAAGACCGCATCCTTCGGCAGTTGTTGCAACTCTGGCTCATCCACCTGCGCCCTGGCGATTAGGTCTGTCAGGAAGGTCATAAATGGCTTCTTGACCTCATTTTCGTAGTCGCGCTTATGATCGGCAAACCATTCGCTGGTATTGTTGGCTTGGAGGCCCTTAAAGAAGGCAATAAACTTGGGCGAAAAGTAAGTCATGAGCAGGTGGGTTGTTATGTAGCAATAACTGCAATAAGGGCAAAACAGTTTGGCACCCGAGGCACCACATAACCCCAAAGGCATAAAAAATCCACCTTTTGAGGCCAGCATTCTAGCACCAAAAGGTGGATCAAGATTGATCAGTCAACCAGTATGAGTAAACTACTCTTTGACAACTAGCAGGCCAGTACGCATCAAGTAGTCTTGGTACTGGAGTTTGTAGTCCTCAACCTCTGGAGCTTTGATCATAGCCGCCCGGAACGAGGCTAGGGCATTGAGGTTCAGCCCAGCACTTTCGAAGAAGTAACCCTGCACCAAGTCATTTAGGGGGGTAGACTGGTCGCCTTGGTTATTTTGTTTGCTGTATTCGTCCAGCTCTTGTTTGAGTTTGGTGGCCTCTAGCTCTGGCAACAGCTTGATCGGGTAACCGATGGCATTTTTCATCCCACGGGCTTTGGTCCCAACCTTGATGATGCCCGTGCGTGTGTTGGCCAGGCCCTTAAGCTCGTTAAAGTCAACCGCCAAGGTGGTATCGGCGGTCTCCTTCTGCCAAACGACGGTGTCAAACATATCCTGAATGGTAACGACATAGCCACCAGCATTTGCCACTGGGGCCCAGCTTAGGCTTGTCGGGATGCCATCGCTAATGGTGGTACTGGCAGGGATATAAGCCTTGACGACGCCCGTCTTGGCAGCGGCACGGCTCACGGCTCCTGTTACGGCCATATACTGTTGGTGGTTTTTACGCATACCCTTGTCGTCCTCTCGTTGGAGCTCGCCGAAGACGTACTTCGCATACTTTTTGGTCAGGCTTGTGCTGGCCGTGTTGGTTACCACGGCATCTAGGTCCCAGACCTTATAGGTGCCTGGCTCCCGGATCTCGATGGCTTTACCTGTTTTGTGGACTAGGCCAAGGTAACTTTTGCCAGTCACTGTCACGATCTGGTCACGGTAGAGCGATTTGCCCGCTGCAAGCTTGGTCACCTCTGTTGCTTTTGAGGTTGCAACGTCCCCCTGGGCTGCCAAGACCTTGAACAATACATCAGCGGTTGTGGCTGGGCTTTGGGCCATTACCTCCAAACTAGATAGGAACAGCATCAGCACACCCAAAAGGGAGGCTGTCAGCTTGAGGGTTGGTGTAGAAAACTGCTTCATTGTCGGTGATGGTTGTATTCAGGATTTGTCTGCCGGTACCTTAGCATGTTTATGAGAAGGGCCACGAGCTGGATTAGCCGAACAGTTGTCAGATGGGGAAGGAAGATAAAAAGCCTTGGCTGCGCCTCATCGTCGCACTTTGACTTGCCATCATGCTTTGGTCCGCAAACCAAAATTAAAGTTGGCGAATTTTTTTGTCAAATACTGATTTATCAGTGTAAAAGCACCTGTATATACCTCCAACAGGTCTCCACTCAAGACTAACGCACCGATAGCAACGGTCAGATCCAGATGGATGTTGTAGAGGTGATAAACCACAATTACGAGGTACAAAATCAGGATGGTCTCCAATAGCTGAATGGACTTGGTGACTAGGTCATACCAAGCCGAGAGCTGAGTATTGACGTAGTAGAAGCCCAAGACGTTGATATATACCACTAGAAAGCCCAAAAGTAACCCAAGCCACTCCGGTAGCTGATTGATGAAGCGCCCTTCCTTGATTTGGGAGATGATATTGGCATGGACCACC
>CANHWS010000311.1 GCA_947464365.1 Cytophagaceae bacterium
CATGGCCTCAGCTGCCAATGGTCTATGTCCCAACCTGCTGTTAGCTACTTATCTATCTGCCCGCTGCCCCGTCGTTTGGTGCCCAGCTATGGACCTCGATATGTATGCTCACCCTGCTACGCTCCAGAACCTGATGCGTTTGCGGTCATTCGGTAACCACGTGATCGATGCTGAGTCTGGCGAACTGGCGAGTGGCCTCAGCGGACAAGGTCGTTTGGCAGAGCCTGAGCATATCTTAGATTGGGTGCAGAATTATTTTAGTAGTGCTACATCTGTTTCCCCTTCTGTTGGTTCAAAGCAAGATTTGGTCGGCAAAACTGTCCTGATCACTGCTGGCCCAACCCATGAGGCTATCGACCCGGTGCGTTTCATTGGCAATCATAGTACCGGCAAAATGGGTATTGCAATGGCTGATGTTGCAGCAAGTCGTGGCGCTAATGTTGTTTTGATCCTTGGCCCAACACATCTTAGGCCTCATTCTGACAAGGTTTCGGTCATGTTGGTTCGGTCAGCACAGGATATGCTGGCAGCTTGTCAACAATTTGCTCAACAGGCACATATTAGTATTTTCGCTGCTGCGGTGGCAGACTACCGTGTCGCATCTGTAGCCGACCAAAAAATCAAAAAACAATCTGGAGAGGATTTCACCTTGAGCCTAGTCCAGAACCCTGATATAGCTAAGACAATTGGCTCAGCCAAGCGTGTTGACCAAGTCATGATCGGCTTTGCGTTGGAGACGGAAAACTTGTTAGCATACGCACAAGGCAAGCTTAGGGCCAAAAACATGGATATGATTGTCCTGAACGATGCCAAACAACAAGGTGCTGGCTTTGGTTCGGATACCAATATCGTCACCTTTGTTACGGAGAATGAAGCCTTGGAGCTACCGCTAATGCCTAAAGCTGAGGTGGCTGGTGCAATTTTGGACTTTGCCATTCGTCTATCTGATACCAAGTCTTCTGGTCTACCAAAAGATCAGTTTGATCTTCAACCGCAATTGTCATGACCAAAGTCTGGATCTTGAGATTTATGGCTTGTTGCCTTCTCACACTTTGTGGGTTGGTTTGCCATGCCCAAGAGCTGAGCTGTAACGTCATCATCAACACCCAAGGGGCTGACATCACTGATAGGCGCGTCTTCGAGGACATGAAAAAGACCTTGACCGATTTCATGAACCTGCGGCGATGGACCAATGATAACTACCTGAACGACGAACGTATCGCTTGCAACCTAGTGATCACGATCACGAAAGTGCCAAGTATCGGCCAGTTTGAAGCCACCGTCCAGATCCAGAGTGCTAGGCCCATCTACGGTACCAACTATGAGTCGGTGATGATGAACTACATTGACAAGGA
Organism: Cytophagaceae bacterium; assembly: GCA_947464365.1. Taxonomy (GTDB): domain Bacteria; phylum Bacteroidota; class Bacteroidia; order Cytophagales; family Flexibacteraceae; genus CANHWS01. Next base: position 1,356 of record CANHWS010000311.1, read on the forward strand.
CTGGGCCTTTGGCTATACAGAAGGTCAGAACATGGACTTCAACGAAGCCAACTTCAATAGTAACTTGACCTCGGCCATGGGCTTTTATGCTTTAATGATCATTGGGCTAGATGCTGATACTTACGAAAAAGGTGGGGGCAAGTCCTACTACCAACGGGCACAAAACGTCATGACCAATGCCTTGCAAGGTGGTATGAAGGGCTGGCAGGCTTTTGAGAGTACAAACAATCGGTACTGGTTGCTAGAGAATTTGCAAAACCAAGCCTTCGGCCCCTTTCGGGAGGGCCTCTATAACTACCATCGCCTTGGGCTGGATATGATGGCCCAAAAGAAGGAGGTTATGCCGCCCGTGGTAATGGATATGCTGACCAAGATTAAGGCCATCAGACAGCAAAAGCCCATTTCGGTACTGCTGAATATGTTTTTTGATGCCAAGGGGGATGAGATTATCAGCATTTTCAAGGGTGGTACCCCGCAAGAAAAGCAATCAGCTTTCGCTTTGCTTACCGAGTTGGACCCTACCAAAACAGATGATTACGAAAAGCTGATCAAGTAAAGGTCAACTAGGCGAAACCGCCGGGCTAGGGGCGTGGTTAATATCCTTACCATGGCCCACCAACAGTCCCCACCTGCTGCATTTGCTCCTTTTCAGATCCCGACTATAGCCCCGGATGCAACTTTTAGGGAGGTGCGGCTCATATTGGGCGACCAGCTCAATCATCAGCATAGTTGGTTTAGGTCCCAAGATCCATCGGTGGTCTATGTTTTGATCGAGGCCAGATCTGAAACTGATTACGTCCGTCACCATATCCAGAAGGTGATTGCGTTCATGAAAGCTATGCGCACTTTTGGGCGGCATTTGTCAGGGGCTGGGCAAGCGGTTCAGTATTATACCCTGGATGATCCGGCTAATCAAACAAACTTGGTTGACACCCTATCACAATTGATCGATCAAGTAGGGGCAACTCACTGGGCCTACCAACTGCCAGATGAGTATCGGGTGGATCAGGAGCTCAAGGGTTTGGCTGATGGATTGCGTAGCAAAGGGATAGAATGTGTGGTTGCCGATACCGAACATTTTTTGACTACCCGTACGGAGCTGTCTGAAATGTTTGGCTCTAAATCGTATCTGATGGAGCGGTTTTATCGTAAGATGAGGTCCCGATACAATGTCCTGATGGAGCTCAATGGCAAGGATCCATTATCAGGTCAGTGGAATTATGATGCTGACAACCGCAAGAAGTTTGACCATAAGGTCATGGTGCCTACGTGGCCTGCTGCATACGAGAACAAAACACAATCCATAGCAGAAACACAATCGATTGAGGCAATGCTTGCTGCCCAAGGTGTGGAGACTGTGGGTCGAATGCCATCTGGGCAGCACCTTGACCATCCCACAACAAGGGTGGCTGCAGTGAGGTGGTTAAGTTTCTTTGTTGATAAATGTCTGCCGCACTTTGGCACATACGAGGACGCCATGGATGGGCAGCACCTGACTTTGTTCCATAGTCGGTTGTCTTTTGCGCTTAATGTTAAGCTGCTTCATCCGCTAGAGGTTGTTAGGGCGGTAGAAACTGCCTATCACCGAAGTCAAGAAACAGCGGCGCCCATCACCTTGGCTCAGGCAGAGGGATTCGTGCGGCAGGTGATCGGTTGGCGGGAATATATGCGTGGGGTCTATTGGGCTAAGATGCCAGACTTCGGGATGCTTAACTTTTTTGGGCACAAAGCTGACCTGCCCCAATGGTATTGGACGGGTAAAACCCAGATGAATTGTATGTCCCATGCCATCAACGCATCACTAGACCATGCTTATGCCCATCACATTCAGCGCCTGATGCTAACTGGCAGCTTTGCTTTGCTGCTCGGTGTGCATCCTGACCAAGTTGATGCGTGGTACCTAGGGGTGTATATCGATGCGCTGGAGTGGGTGATGATCACCAACACCCGAGGGATGAGCCAGTATGCAGATGGCGGAATTGTCGGGACTAAACCTTATGTATCGGCGGCTGCCTACATTGACAAGATGAGCAACTATTGCAGCGGCTGCTACTACGATAAGAAAAAGCGACATGGCGATCGAGCTTGTCCTTTCAACAGTTTGTATTGGGACTTTTATCATCGGCATGAGGCTTTGCTTGCCAAAAATCCGAGGATTGGGATGGCCTACATGGCAATGCGCAAGTTTGAACCGGAGGAGCTACAAAAGGTTTTGACACAGGCTTCAATCTATAAGGTCAGCGTGAATGAGTTGTAAGTCTGAAGAATTGATGAACCTGTTTTTCTGGGTTCTTCATGCCGAATCACATCAACTGATGTAGGCCATAGTGTTCCGGGTGGGCTGATGTTGGGGTAAAATCTTGCACCCTAGAATCCGGATTTTATTTTTAGAAGTGGTATGCCCATTACTACCTATTGATGGCTAGGCAAAACGGTTATTAGAATCTGAGTACTTAACCCTGAGGGTCATATCCATCTAACAACTTGATATACGAGGGTGAAATACTGAGCTCTATTTTACCATCATCGATGCCCTGTGCTATTGATTTGGTCATATACACGAGGTAGTTCCTGAAATAGCGCTTCACCAAAATGCGACTAAGCAATCTTCGTTTTAGTTTCTGGTAATGAGAATTTAAGTCCTCAGACCTAGGGATCCAATTCGCTTCCTTATCATAGTAACCTGATTGCAAGTACAGTC
>CANHWS010000312.1 GCA_947464365.1 Cytophagaceae bacterium
ACTTTGGTCATTGATGCTGACCTATCGGAGGTACTATCGCAGTTAGAAGCCACAGCAAGCATTAGTTAGGATTCTTGGGTGTCAAGTACTGTGCCTCAAACCCTTTCAGCCATTGGGTGTATGAGCTTTTTTCAAATTGTGCCACTTGTTGGTCCAGATACGCCTCAATACGGTCCAACCCTAGGTTATGGATACTGCCTAATAGGGTATGCTCCTCAGTAAAGCCAGTAGGTTTATCAGCATCAGCTAGTGTCCCGACTGTTTGGTAGGCTTCACGGAATGGCATGCCTGATTTGACCAAGGCATTAACACCCTCGACGCTGTACATATCCCGATAACGAGGGTTGGTGTCCACGGTTTGGTCGAATTTGATGCCACTTATTGCCTCCTGGGTGATTGTCAACACAGTTTGCAAGTCCCCTATCGCCTTGATCAAGATGCCCTTGCTTAGCTGGAAGTCACGATGGTAGCCTGAAATTTGATTGGTAGTCAAGGCCATAATCTGGGCAGGGTACCCCTTTATCAGATTGCAGTGCCCCCTGATCAGCTCAAACACATCTGGGTTGCGTTTGTGTGGCATGATCGAGCTGCCCGTCGTAAAGGACTCAGGCAAGGTGATCAATCCTAAGAATTGGGCATTATATAGGCAGACATCATCAGCCAGCTTGCCGATGGTGTTTGCAATACCTGCCAAAGCGGTCAACACAAGCCATTCTAGTTTGCCACGACTCATTTGTGCATTAACCACATTGACATGGGGGCTTTCAAACCCTAGCAGTTTGGTTGTTAGGTCACGATCCAATGGCAGACTCCCACCATAACCAGCACCTGACCCTAGTGGATTGCGGTTGCTGTGCCGATAAGCTGCCAAAATCAAATCTAGGTCCTCTGCCAATGCCTCTGCGTATGCCGATAGCCAAAGTCCCGCCGAGCTCGGCATAGCCACCTGTGTATGGGTAAAACCTGGCAGAACCACCTCTTTGTGTTTTTCGGCTGCCTTAAGAAGTATTTGGCTAAGGCGAGCAATTTGGCTAACGATGCTATGGAGCTCATGACGACCGTATAATTTGAGCGCAGTTAACACCTGGTCATTCCTGCTGCGGCCGGTATGGATGCGTTTGCCAGCCTCGCCTAGTCGTTCGGTCAAGACCCGCTCCAGGTAGGTATGGATGTCTTCGTCAGAAGGCTCAAAAGGTAATGGTCCCTGGTTAGTAGCAGTGTATATGTCGCTCAGCACCAACACAATGGCCTCATAATCTGCCTCCGAAATCAACCCTACTCTCCTCAACATCTGGGCATGCGCCACTGAGCCAATGATGTCCCAAACAGCTAGGTGTTGGTCAAGCACGGGGTCGTCACCAATACAGAAAGCTGCTATGGAGGCTAATGTGTCTGTTTGGTTCGGTTTTTTCCAGAGTTCGGCCATCGTGGACGGTGGTTATGCATTGTGAATTGAGGCAGTTGGGGTTAACTCAGCCAATTTTAGGATTAGCGACTGATACCGATTAAGGCCCGTGTTCAGCTCCTCAATCAAGATGTACTCATTAGCCGTATGTGATCGTAGGGTATCACCCGGTCCGATCTTGATTGCAGGGCAAGGCATAAAGGTCCAGTCGCTCATGGTGGGTGACCCGTAGACAGTGCCACCTACTGCTTTTGCGGCCAACACCAAAGGGTGCCCTAAGTCAATAGACTTTGGCCTGAGCCGCAAACTCCGTGGTTTGACCTCTGCTGACACGACCGATTGGATGATCTCTACAATTTCTTGTAGCTCATAACACTCATTTGGGCGTACGTCGATCACCCATTCGCAACGATCAGGCACTTGGTTATGGGCAGTCCCCGCCTTGATCATCGTTGTTTGGCAAAGGGTACGCCCCAGCCAACTTGACGTCCTGTCCCAAACTAGATTACGTACTGCCATGATATCCTCAAGAGCAGCATAGAGGGCGTTTTGGCCATTGTTCCTAGCGGCATGGCCTGCTTGGCCCACATTGACACAATCAAGGACGATGAGCCCTTTCTGGGCTACAGCCACCTCCATGCTGGTAGGTTCGCCCACGATGGCCATATCAGCGCGTAGGTCAAGGTCTGTAAGACTATTGATGACTAATTCTAGCCCGCCTTTGCCAGAGGTTTCTTCTTCAGCAGAGGCGATATATACCAAGTTGAAGGGTAGAGGGGCATGCAATAAACCCACAAAAACTGAGGCTAGGCAGCAAAGCGCTCCGCCTGCATCCGTACTGCCAAGCCCGTATAGTTTACCATCCCTGATGTTGGCATCATAGGCTGACTTGGTGTAGCTGGTATTGGCTTTGACAGTATCATGGTGGGAGTTAAGGATAAGGGTAGGCTGGTTGGGGTTGTAATGAGCTCCGCACGCAATTACATTATTGCCAAGGTTCCGCACGATGGCCCCTTTCTGCTGTAGCCATGCCGTCAAGATGGCCGCCGTCGCACCTTCCTGCCCAGAAACAGACGGCGTCCGGACCAAAGCCTGCAACAGTTTGGTGGTTTGGGCCAATAAGGGGTGTTCGTTATTCGACGACATTCAAGTTTAAGCTGGTAATCTATAGGATTAATTTATGAGCTAGATGGCTGGCCAAAAACAGCTAGCGTGCCAAAAGTAGCTGCTTCAGAATTGCCTGAGCTGCCGGCACACGGTTTCCTGCCTGCTGAATCACGACCGAGGCAGAGCCATCTAGTACTTCGTCTGCAAGCTCAACATTGCGTCTGGTGGGCAAACAGTGCATCAGTTTACCACTGTTGGTGATGCTCATTTTTGCCGTTGTGATCATCCAATCACGATCTAGTTTCAGCGCCTGCCCATATTGATGGTAGCTGCTCCAGTTTTTGGCATAGACGAAATCGGCTCCCTCCAACGCGACATCTTGATCATAGCTTACCTTGGCACCACTGCTAAACTCATCCGCCAGCTCATAGCCTTCGGGCTGAACAATAGTCAGGTCAAGGCCTGCACTAGGATGCCCCATCCATTCTGCAAAGCTGTTGGGCACACATTGCGGCAAAGCCCGAGGATGTGGGGCCCAAGTCAGCACAACTTTTGGTTGGCGTTTGCCATAGTCTGGGTGTTGTTTCCACAGCTCCTCAATTGTCAGCGCATCTGCCAAGGATTGCAAAGGATGCCGAGTTGCGGACTCAAGACTCAGGATCGGTTTGCCACTCCATTGCCTAAACCCATTCAGGACCGTTTCGGCATAGTCTGCTTCCCGACTTTTGAGCTCAGGGAACGACCGTACACCAATAATGTCGCAGTATTGCCCAATCACCGCAGCCGCTTCCCGGATATGCTCTGGTTTGTTCCCATCCATCACCACGCCATCCTGAAACTCTAGTGCCCAACCTTCCTGATTCAAGTTTACAACCATGACCTTCATCCCAAGGTTCTCGGCAGCCTTTTGGGTGCTAAGTCTGGTGCGCAAGGACGCATTAAAGAAGAACAATCCTAGGGTCTTATGTCGGCCAAGGTTTTCGTCTTGATAGGGGTTGGCCTTGGCCGCTGCCGCCGCTGCAATAAGGGTCGGTACGTCTGGTACATCAGCAACTGACGTGAAGTGCTTCATTAGAATGTTGGATGGAAATTGAGGTGGTCAATTAACTGTTAATGATTGTGTTATGCAGGCTGACTTGTTGACTCAGGTGTGGTAGCTGAGGAGGCGACCTGTCTGGAAATAGTTGTACTGATGCTCATGATTTTGGTGAAGCCCTGCACATCTTGGCCGGTCCATGCTAGGTTGGCTTCGCCGTAGCTGCCATGTTTGGTAGCATGCAAGTCATAAGGCGATCTGATACCCAACAGTACAAAATGGTTCGGCATCAGCCGCACACCAACAGATCCAGTGACCTTGGCTTGGGTGCTCTCGAGATATATTTCCAGATCTCGCATGGCTGGCTCAAGGTACTGGCCTTCGTGCAGCAAGGTTCCATATTGACTGCCGAGGGTCTCCTTGAGGTGGAGCTGGGTTTTGCTGAGGGTGTGTTTCTCGAGCAAGTGATGTGCCTTGACGATG
>CANHWS010000313.1 GCA_947464365.1 Cytophagaceae bacterium
CCACGCCTCACTACCTAGGCTCAATAAAATCCCACTTGTTGCCATACAGGTCCTCAAACACGATGACGGTGCCGTATTCCTCCTCCCGTGGTTGGTCGATAAACTGCACACCTTGAGCTTTCATGTGGTTATAGTCGGACCAAAAGTCATCGGTATACAGGAACAAGAATACCCTACCCCCCGTCTGGTTGCCCACCCTTGCCCTTTGCTCTTCGGTGGTGGCTTTGGCGAGTAACAACTTAGTCTCTTGCTCACCCCTTGGCCCAATGATGACCCAACGTTTGCCATTGCCTCGGTCTGTGTCTTCATGCAACCGAAAGCCCAGTTTCGTACAATACCAATCGATGGCCTTGTCATAGTCATCTACCAAGAGGGCAATCATCGCAAAGTGTGGCATGGGCTGAGGCTGATTAAAGAGGTAAGTTGTTTTTGATCCTCCAAAGCTACTACCAAGGCCATTACCCAAAAAAATCTACCCAATCTTTGGTGATCTGGGTTAGAGAAACTTAATTTGCTAATAGGTTAATTAACCAACCAGTAAACAACCAATGACCGATCAACTCAGTGCCACCTTTGCCGCCTTGGCCGACCCTACTCGTCGGGCGATATTGGCACGCCTGTCACATGGCGAAACGACGGTCAAGGACCTGATCGCTCCTTTCGACCTTAGCCCACCTGCCATCAGCAAACACCTGAAAGTCCTAGAGAATTCCGGGCTGATTTCCCGTACCCGCACCGCTCAGTGGCGCCCATGCAAACTTGAGCCCCAACCCCTCAAAGAGGTGGCGGACTGGCTTAGCCAATACAAAATCTATTGGGACCAGCAGCTGGACCGACTAGACAGCTATCTGCAAGAGCTACAAGCCAATCAAGCGAAAGGAAACAAAGGCAATTAGACTAGCTCCCCCAACACAGGCCTGACACAAATACTGTCTGCCCCCAGAAAAAGGCCTACTTATCCACATCTCTTTTAAGTAGTACCAACACAAATCATCCTCAAAACCCACCCATTATTTTTTCAGCTTATGTCAGTTACCGAACTTCAAGGATTGCCAGCCAATGAGCTTGGCTTCACCCGTGTCATCAATGCCCCACGCAGTCTGGTCTTTGATGCCTGGACCAACCCAGAGTCCGTTATCAAATGGTGGGGACCAGATGGCTTCACTACAACCGTTAGGACCATCAATATTGCCGAAGGTGGCAGCTGGGACTATGATATGGTCGGACCTGATGGCACCCTCTACCCGAACCTGATTCAATATCGGGAGATCGAGGCTCCACAGCACCTATCCTACCATCATTCAGAAGGAAATGTAGATGATCCCTCAGCCTTTGATGTGACTGTCACCTTTGAGGAGTGGAAAGAAATGACCAAGATCACGATCCGGATGAAGTTCCAGAGTGCCGAGATCGCTGAAACCATGCGAGAGTTCGGCAATAGCGAGACCTTTGACAACATCACCAGCAAACTAGAGGACTTTGTGGCAGAGGAGCTTGCAGGGCATTTCCATGTTACGACCCGCACAATCAAGGCGCCAAGGCAGCTCGTTTTTGATTGCTTCACCAAACCAGAACACCTGCTCAAATGGTGGGGCCCTGCTGGCATGACCATGGAAGTAGCCAATGTAGATCTGCGACCGGGTGGGCTATACCACTATTGCCTCGCGATCCCGAACGGGGACAAAATGTGGGGTCGCTTCGTCTATCACCAGATCATCTCGCCAGAGCTATTGAGCTACTTTGTCTCCTTTTCGGATAAAGCAGGTGGTATCACGCGCCACCCTATGAGCCCTACTTGGCCAGCCGAAATGCTCAGCACCGCCTTCTTTTCTGAGATTGATGGTATCACCACCCTAGCCCTATACGTGAAAGCCCACAATGCCTCCGCCGAAGAACTTGCCACCTTCGAGGCTGGCAAAAGCAGCATGGAACAAGGCTTTGGTGGCACCTTCAGCCAGCTTGAGGCCTACCTAGCTAACATCCTAGACTAAGGATCCATTCCCCTACGTTTGCCCTAAAGGGGGCATTACCAGATCAGGTTAGGCGCCTTGTTGGGCAGCAATCTGATGCCAGACCCAGATAAAACTGCCTCAATAACAGCAATTTAGACCAGTCTGTGTTATCTTTGTCATCTGGGGTTGGATTGCCCAAAAGTTTTGGTACCTTTGCAGCCCTATTTCAATTTTTACTCACACCCTACAGTAGTCATGGCATTGAACAACTACGAGACGGTATTCATCCTTACTCCCATTTTGTCTGAACAACAGACAAAGGATGCCGTCGCAAAGTTCCTGCAGTTACTCGCCGACCAAAAGGCGGAGGTACTGAACACGGAAGAATGGGGCCTGCGCAAGCTCGCCTACGAAATTAAGCACAAGTCAACAGGATACTACGTATTCGTTGAGTTTAACGCTGCAGCACCTGTCATCAACGTTCTGGAAACCGAATTCCGTCGTGATGAGCGTGTTATGCGCTTCTTGACAACTTCTCTTGACAAGCACGCTGTTGCTTACAACGAGAAACGTCGTTCTGGTAAGTTCAACAAGAAAACCGAAACCGCCGAGGTTGCTGCCTAATGTCACTCGTAAACGAACCCATGCACAAAACCGAAGTACGCAAGAAGTACTGCCGGTTCAAGAAAAGCGGAATCAAGTACATTGATTACAAAGACGCTGGTTTCTTGCTCAAATTTGTCAACGACCAAGGCAAACTTTTGCCACGTCGTCTCACCGGTACCAGCCTCAAGTTCCAGAAGAAGGTGGCCCAAGCGGTAAAACGCGCACGCCACATCGCCTTGATGCCGTACCTAGCCGATGGTATGAAGTAAGCCAACCCAGGCCTACGCTGTGTTCCACACAATCCTAACACAACAAACAGACGATGGAAATCATCCTGAAAGAAGACGTAAAAGGGCTGGGTTACAAAAATGACCTCGTAACTGTCCGCCCTGGCTATGGTCGTAACTACCTCATCCCACAAGGAATGGCTCTTTTGGCCACCCCAAGTGCCAAGAAAGTAGTTGCCGAAAATCAGCGTCAAGCTGCCCACAAAGCCGAAAAACTAAAACTAGACGCCCAATCACTTGCTGATAACATCGGCGAGACTGTATTGGTCATCAAAGCAAAAGCCGGCGAAAACGGCAAAATCTTTGGTGCTGTCACTACCCTCCAGATCAGCGATGCCCTCAAGGCACTTGGCTTCGAGGTGGACCGCAAGCGTATTGGCTTGGTAGGTGATGTTAAAGAGCTAGGAAACTACTCTGCTACACTCAACCTACACAAAGCAGTCCAGCACACTGTTGCCTTCAGCGTCGTAGCTGACTAAGTCCGACAGGCTGACTAGCCAAAAAGTATATTCCCAAACAATGCCTACCTGAGCAATCTGGTAGGCATTGTTGTTTTTGGGGTGTTGGAACAAAGCTCCTTTGCCCTATTCAGAGGGAACTTGCTCTTTCGGATGCCAAGAAATGGCACCAGACGGGCAGGCCGCAATCTGTTTGGTGATCTCAGCTGTCGTGGCACCGTCAGCAACAATCCAGGGCCTTCGCCGAGGGTCAAAGACGGATTGTAAACCACGGAAGCAGATCCCCGTATGTTCGCATTGTTTTGGTTTCCAGACGATAGTGCCGTCTTCGTTTGTGTATTTATGTGTCTCTTGCATGGTGGAGTGATTTCTAGATTGGTGGTTGAGATTAAAGGCTGGTTTAAGACTTAATTGCTCGGATAGGTCTATCAGCGCTGGATCAGAAGGACTTAGCACGTTTGCTAGCTATGGAGTACAGGTCATCCCGATCATTAGGAGCCTGCCGTTGAGCATCATCATAACCCTGCCTAGCCTGCCCGAAAGCTAACAAATCTAGTCAGCTTATGGCAATATCGTGATGTCCTACGCCAAAGCACAGCATCAAATTAAGCAGGATGATGCAAGACTAGTCTCAAAAGCCTATTTTTACCATCAGGATGATACCTATGCCCTTTTCATATCGACCAAACCAATTCTTGGGAGGATTGCCCTTCGGCCAATTCCGC
>CANHWS010000314.1 GCA_947464365.1 Cytophagaceae bacterium
AGTGTTGTCAGACCAACAGAAAACGAACGACGCGTATGTGGTTTTATGAATTTGTGATGGCTTGCGTTTTTGGCACCATCGGCACCATCGTAGGTAGTGTCACGCTTATGGCTTTTATCATGCCCAATAGCATTTTTGCGCACTGGTATGGCCCAGGTGTCAAGAAAAACACTGTCGTAAAGGAAACCAAGTTGTAGGCCCAAAGGTCCACAGCTGCGCATCTTATAGACCCCTTAGTGCGGGTCTTCCACCACTAGCTTCGTTGTCCCAGGCGTCATTAGTCCATGACCAAGGCACTACGAAGCTATTGCTATTTGTAGGAACGAGACCAGTATTGCCGCTGGGCAGGGTATGATCCTTCTGGATTAGCTGATACTAGGTTAATCGGTAATGAGGCTATTGATCGGCTAGAATTGAGCAAAAAGCCTCTCTATTGGTCAGCAATTTGGCGCACGCCAATTACACGATGGAGCCCGCTCATCACGATCTCTGTAGCCCCTGCGTGTTTCTGGCAATAGGCCGATGCCACCTCGCCGGCGGCCTTGCAAGCAACCTTGTCTGTTAAAAGGCTACCAACCTGGCTAGTGGCTTGGGCCACCGTGCCGCAGCTGAAAGCCCCACCTTGCCGCAACAGATCGGTCGCCTCCTTAAATTTCCGGAACTTGGGTTTGCCAAACAAAACCGGAATGCCATAAACTGCAGCCTCTAGGATGTTGTGCAGACCACTCCCAAAAGCACCACCAACCCAGGCGATGTCGGCATATTTGTAGATACTGCTCAGCATGCCGATGTTGTCGATGATCATCAGGTTGGCAGTGGTTGCGGTTTCGGGCAGTGCTGCAGAGTAGCGCAGGCTTTGGTATCCTGGCCAGTTATCCAGCTCGGTAAGGTGGTCTGGCGTCAACTCGTGCGGGGCGACAATGACTTTGGGACGGATCTCCAGGGGCAAAGCCAAGATGGCCTCTAGTACTACCTTGACGTCCATTGGCCAAGCAGAGCCGAGTACCAGCACTTTACCATCCCCTCTGAACGTATTGATCAGGGGCAACTTGCCAACACTTTCTGCAATCTGGATCACTCGGTCGAATCGGGTATCGCCTGCTACTTCGGTATGAGGCATCTGGATGCGCCGAAGGAGACGGGCCGAGGCTTCGTCTTGGGTATATATCAGGCTGAAGCTAGATAGGACCAACCGCATGAACCGCCCCCAAGGTTTGAAGAAGATCTGGTTGGGCCTGAAGATCGCTGAAAAGCTAATGGCTGGGATACCACGGTCACGCAGCTCTAGTAGGTAGAAGGGCCAGAATTCGTACTTGACAAACAAGGCGAGATCAGGGCGGACAACGTCAAGGAATCGTACGCTGTTTTCGGGCGAGTCGGACGGCAGGTAGGTCACGACATCAGCCCCAGTATAGTTTTTGCGTATCAGATAGCCAGAGGGCGAAAAGAAGGTTAAGACGATGCCCCAAGTAGGATACTGCTCCTTAAATGCTTCGATGACGGGGCGTGCCTGCTCAAACTCGCCCAAGGAGGCGGCATGAAACCAAGCGACACGCCCGGGCAGGGTGCTGCGGCCTCGCTCTAGCTGTTGCCAGAGCTCGTTGTCACGGCCGTCCACCCAAGCCTTTGCTTTTTGGTGCCCAGCGCCTGCCACCAGCTTGATCGCGGCCGGATAGACCCGCGAAAACGCCCGATAGACCCAATATCCTGTACTTGTTTTTGCCACTTTTTTGCTGGCAGGTCACAACAATTGGCCTGCATATTGCTTATTTATCTTGCAAGTAAGCCATATTGCTGATCAAGATTGCTGCCCTGTACTTTCTATTTTATGTTCACTGCTGCCAATGCTGTTTTTCGGCCCGATCAGCTGCCACCTTCTTTGTCGGATAGGCGGTTAGAGGACCGCCACGCCCGTGGTTTTTGGCACTTTAGTCTTCTGATTTTTCTGTCAGTTGGTTTGGGCCTTTTTGCCCAAGCGGTCAAGGCTCAGGTCCGGCTAGAGGGGGTTTGGCATAAAGGCGTGGTCATTTTGGCGGACGGGGATACCCTAGAGGCCGAATTCACGATAACGCTCAGCACCGACATCATCCAGGCTAGGCAAGGTCAACGAATAGGCACTTTCAGCGCCCGTCAGGTGCGCTACGCCTACTTTTCGGACACGGAGACGGGCAACATGCGCTATATCTTTAGCCAAAACTATGCTGCTACGCCCAATGGCTACAAAGTCCCGCGGTTTTTTGAGCTGGTTAAAGAAGGACGGTATGCCAGTTTGTTCTGCCGAGAGTCCTTAGTCAATGATAACGACATGGTCATGAACCCATACACGGGCATGATGATGAGCAGACCTTATCAGCGTTTGGTATTTGACCACTACATCCGCAAACAAGACCGAACGATCACGCTTGTGAAGTACCGAAAGCGTGATATGCTGCTAATTTTGCAGGATCAGCAGGAAGGGATGCGCAAGTACCTAGAGGATACCTCGCCAGAATATAGCAACCGCCAATCTCTGATCAAGATACTAGAGCACTACAACAACTTATGCCTCAGCAGCCAACCACAACCGAAGGATACAACGTCCAATCTAACCCCATCAACCGGCCCCTGATCTTGGTCAGTAATGATGATGGCATTGGCAGTACTGGCATAGCGGCCTTGGTCGAGGCTGTGCTCCCCTTAGGTGAAGTGGTAGTGGTCGCACCTGATAGCCCACAGAGTGCTATGGGGCATGCCATAACAGTCAATGGCAGTATCAGGCTAAAGCCTAGCCAGCTGTTCGGGCCATCAGTCCGGGCTTTTGCTTGTAGCGGAACCCCAGCAGATTGTGTCAAGTTAGCCAAGCACCTGGTGCTAAGAGAGCGCACCCCTGACCTGGTCGTTAGTGGTATCAATCATGGAGCCAACACCAGCATCAGTATTTTGTATAGTGGCACCATGAGTGCTGCTATGGAGGCCGCCATCGAGTGGGTGCCTGCCGTTGGGTTTTCGTTAGATGATTTTGACCATCATGCTGATTTTAGCCATAGCATCGTCCATGTGCGGGAGATCGCACGTCGCATTTTGGCAGACGGTTTACCAAAAGGAGTGGTCCTGAACGTTAATATCCCGAGCCGGAAGGAACAGCCGATTCAGGGAATCAGGGTTTGCCGACAAGGAGACGGGTACTGGAAAGAAGAGTTTGATTTGGTGAATGCCGACGGTCCCGACCCCAATGGCGTTCCTGACCTGACGCAAGAGCAGGCCTTTCTGCTAAGGGGGAGTTTTGTCAACAGGGATACAACAGCGCATGACACCGACCTTTGGGCCGTTGAGAATAACTATATTGCTGTGGTCCCTGCGCAATACGACCTAACGGCCTACAATACCCTTGACACCTTGCGCGAGCAGTGGAACATCGATCATCATTGATCTGGTGGCCACTCCTTGCTCTTTGCCAATTACTCCGTACTGGATAGTTTTGGTTCGTTTGGCTTTTATACCGATTATTGACCCTGTTATCGGCAACTTCTGATTGCTACCAGTAATAGTTCGTTGCCATAGCTCAACATATTGTAGTAGCCCCCAACCCATGGACTTTAACAACCTGAAGCTCGAAATTGCTGCCAGTGGTGTCGCCACCCTGACCCTTAACCGTCCTACCAAATACAACGCGCTCAACGTTGAGACGATCACCGAGCTGGGCCGTGCCTTTGACTATATCTATGACGAGGCCTCGATCAAGGTTGTGATCCTGACTGGGGAAGGGGAGAAGGCCTTTGCAGCAGGCGCTGACATTAGCGAAATCGCGAACCTGAACGAGCTTTCGGCCCGCAAATTCGTTGAGCGCGGCCAAGAGGCTTTCCAAAAGATCGAGAGCTGCCCTAAACCAGTGATTGCTGTTGTCAGCGGGTTTGCCCTTGGCGGTGGATGCGAGCTGGCGATGGCCTGTCATATCCGGATTGCTGCCAGCAGTGCCAAGTTCGGGCAGCCAGAGGTTAACCTAGGCCTAATCCCAGGCTACGGAGGTACCCAACGCC
>CANHWS010000315.1 GCA_947464365.1 Cytophagaceae bacterium
CACTCTTTTCGTGCCAGCAATGGCCCCCACTTATGGATATCCGGAAATACAACTTTAACACCATCCAGATGCTCGCCGTTACGGGCATCATCATGAGTGCGGTGGCACATCTTGCCCTCCTACTTGTCGGACGGAATATCCCCAACTTTTGGATCATCTACCCCACCTGGCTTGGGGTCTTTGCATTAGGCACGCTGATCAAGATCTTTGGCAACACAGCCCACGAGCATCCGCATGATCATGGTCATGACCACACCCACTAGTATTCGTTTTTCTGACCAGCTGTTATCTTACCAAGGTTAACCGCTCTGGATCATAGGACATTGTCGGTTTTGATTGCTATTAACGCCATCCCACAGATGGTTCGCCCCTAGTACCCCTCATGATTTATCCTATTGTCGCCTACGGAGATACCGTACTCAAGAAGAAGGCCTCAGCCATCGATTTTAGCCAGCTAGACGTTCCAAAATTGGCTGCCGACATGTTCGAGACCATGTACCTAGCACATGGCGTCGGCCTCGCAGCACCCCAGATTGGCAAAAGTATCCGCCTCTTTGTCGTCGATGCGGAGGCAATGGATGAGGAAAAACTAAAGGGATTCAAGAAGGTATTTGTTAATGCCGAGATGATTGCCGAAACAGGCGAGCTCTGGCCATATGAAGAAGGTTGCCTCAGCATCCCTGGCATACGAGGCGAGGTAATGCGCCACAACACCATTAGGATTAAATACCAAGACGAAAACGGCCAACAACACGAGGACACCTTTGACGGCATGGCTGCAAGGGTCATCCAGCATGAGTATGACCACATCGAGGGCAAACTCTTCACGGACTATTTCAGCCCATTGCGGAAACGCCTGCTGAAAGCCAAACTCACCAACATCAGCAAAGGCATCGCCGATAATGAATACAAGATGAGTTTCCCGCTATTGTCAAAGGCACGCTAAAGGTTAACCCTACTTCAACACCTCCACCCAGCCGCGTAACACCGCTCCACGGCCAGTAACAAGTACATAGTAGTAGGTGCCAGCTGGTAGGCCTTGGGCTTCCCAGTTGTTGGCGTAAGGCGCCCCTTCGAACACCAGCATACCATACCGATTCAGGATACGGAGTTGGGCCTCAGGGTATATGGCCAGCCGGTCGAGGATAAACGCATCGTTTTTGTTGTCGCCATTGGGGGTGATGACGTTCGGGACCTTGAGGGGGTAGTTGTCAATATCACAGCTTGAGGTGGGTTGATTCGCTAGGCTATCAAACCGAATGACTAAGGCTATTGGTTGGCTAATGCAGGCGTCGGTGCTGCTATTAATTTACCGACCAACTAATAGCCTATACACTTGTGAGCTGCCAATTTTGAACAGCATTGTAGATGGCAGGTTATGCTTTGCCTTTGCTAAGGACATTGTTGCGAATTAAAGTATGCCCCGGTGCGGTCTGGGATTGCATACAGAAATTCATTTAACCTTCTGAGCCTACAGGGATCTTGGCGTTTTATGGCTCAGCGCTCCCTATGTATCCATAACAAGCAGCCTCCAAATTCCTTACCAGTGGAGCCCCCACCCCAAACCACTATATTGCAGCCTAATTATCCCCGATGTCACTCCCTACCATAGCCCTCAAGCCCAAACGCGACAAAGCCATCCTCAATCGCCACCCCTGGATCTTCAGCGGGGCCGTTCAGCAGTTGCCCGCCGTGCCTGCTGGGAGCATCGTCCGTGTGGCAGATGCGACCAGCAAAACCCTTGGGCTTGCCTTTTTTGACCCCGCTAGCCAGATCGTCGGGCGTATGTTTGCCTTTGGCGACCATGATGCAGAGCCAAACAAGACCTTCTGGCAAAGCCGATTTACAGATGCATACCAGCTGCGCCAGACCTATATCACCAAGGCTTATGACAACACCTCGGCCTCAAGCACCGATACCTATCGCCTCATCCATGCGGAAGGGGACGAACTGCCTGGCATCGTGGCTGATGTTTATGGTGGGCGTGTCGTAGTACTGCAACTGCGCACACCAGCCACCAACCAACGTTTGGCCCTCTGGGTCGAGCTGCTCCAAGGCCTTGGGTTCGCACACATCTACCTCAAGAATAAAAGCTATGATGGCACAGGCGCACCCGCCGTCGGCGAAAATGGCTGGCAACTAGGCGGCCCCGAAACAGCTGACTTTGGCGACCTAATTGGGCTTGAGCATGGGCTCAAGTTCCATATCGATGTCGTCAATGGGCAGAAAACTGGCTTTTTTATCGACCAGCGCGAGAACAGGCATCTGCTGCGGCACCTAGCGGCTGGCAAGTCGGTCCTCAATGCCTTTGCCTATAGTGGTGGCTTTTCAGTAGCGGCCTTGGCAGGTGGTGCCACCAAAGTAGTCTCAGTCGATATCAGCAAAGATGCTTGCGCCCTAGCAGAAGGAAATGTCAGCCTCAACTTTGGCCAAGAAGTCAACCATGAGGCCATAGCCCAGGACTGTTTTGCCTACCTTAAACAACAACCGCAAGACTGGGACATCGTCGTGCTGGACCCACCTGCATTCGCCAAAAACGTACGTGCTGTCAACAATGCTGCCCGAGGCTACAAAGAGCTCAATATGCAGGGTATGCGCTGCGCTAAGCCAGGGGGACTGCTTTTTACCTATAGTTGCTCCCAGCTCATCGATCGTGACTTGTTCCGCAAAATCGTCTTTGGCGCTGCTGCAGATATTGGCCGTCCGGTCCGGATTTTGCACCAAATGACCCAGCCGCTGGACCACCCCATCAGCATCTACCACCCCGAAGGCGAATACCTCAAGGGATTAGTCCTCCAGATACTTTAGGCAAGATATGTCCACCTCAATTAGTCATGCCAGACACAATAGCCGGCCCGTCTGGGTCAGCCTAGCGGTGCTATTGGCAATGGCATTATCCTTAGCGCTTAGCAGCTGCCAGAACAAAGTCATAGATCCGAACGAGGTTACGACCTATAGCGGCCCCATCGTTTCGGCGAAAAATGTAGAGACCCGTTATAGCGACTCGGCCATCCTGAGGGTGGTGCTCAAGACCCCCCTTCAGTACGAATTCAATAGCGGCGACCGCGAGTTTCCCGAGGGCCTCCACCTTGACTTTTATGATGAAAAGGGCGTCTTCACCAGCACGATGGATAGTAAATATGGCCGTTATGACCGCCTAAATGACATCTATGTCGGAATTGGCGAAGTCGTGATTGTCAACGTCCTAGAGAAGAAAAAAATGGAGACAGAGGAGTTGAAGTGGAACCGTGCCACCAAACAAATTTATACCGACAAATTCGTCCGGATCACAACCCCAACCGAACTACTAACAGGCATGGGGCTTGAAGCCAAACAAGATTTCAGTTGGTACCGCATCCTGAAGCCTAACGGGAATGCAAAGGCCTCGTCCGACATCCTGTAATAGTAACTAACAAAACGGGGCTATATCAGGTTAAGGATAGCTAGTCAGATTTATCATCGCTCATGCGTCTCAAACAAACCATCTACCTCGTCCTCTTTGTCTGCTGTCTGATCATCGGGCTGCACCAAAGTTGGTACCATGGCTTCGTCAATAGCTATTGGCTCTTTATGCTTGCCATTGTTTTTGTGGGCTTGTTCCGGCTTGATGTTTCCAAACGTGGCATCCCTAAGGTTGATGCCTTTGTCCAGAGCCAACAGCAAAGCAATAAGAGCACAAGCCAAGGCCAATCTACAAAAAGTACAACCAAAGGCAACGCTAAAAACAATCCAAAGCGGAGCAAGTAAGCTTACTTTGGCACCAATGTCATTGCAATAAACCCATTCCCAAAACGCTATCTATGTCCACCATCCTAGGCATCATCCCGGCACGCTATGCAAGCACACGTTTCCCTGGCAAACCCCTGATCGACCTAGCGGGCCAAACCATGATCCAGCGGGTGTATGCCCAGTGCAAGGCTGCTACTTTGTTGACGGACGTTGTTGTAGCCACTGATGATGAGCGCATTGCCGAGCACCTAAAGGCTCATGACATCCCCTACGTGATGACCAGC
>CANHWS010000316.1 GCA_947464365.1 Cytophagaceae bacterium
CTCCTTATCTAGCTCCAATAGCAATTCCTAGCACCTTCCCTGGGTTAGATGTCAACCCAAGTCCATCAAGTCGTGATTATGATCGAAACATCCCTGCCACGATTAATAACTTTAGAAATTCTGATTGTAATAGTGGCTCGAACCTTAGAAAGTACCGTGTCACTCAGAATACCAATTTCGTCTCAGGTGCTAATGGATGTGTTGTAAGTTACAAATCAGAGGCCATGGACATTAAATGCTCGAGGACAGAACCTACTACAACTAATATCTATACCATAGGATACTAAACCCACCAAAGTCACCAACACATGAGAACACTTAACCAGCTAATATTATTGCTTTTTATCCTCAGCCTAGCAAGCTGCAGGGTAGCCGATAGTGGTGTCTCCCCCAACTGCACCCAGAGTTGCCTTGTCAAAAAGTACCGGATGGACGTAAGAAGCAGAATATTCCCTAGGAGCAGGGAAATGGGAGGGTATGTATATACCTATGACGCCAATTGTCAACTCACAAAAATAGAGGGGTTAGACTCACTAGGGAACATAATCAGTGGGAATAACTACACCTACACTGGCAGATCTGGTAACCAATATTCCGCCTTGACACAGACACAATCCAACGGAAATTCAACCATTACAATTGACTTCCTGACCTATACATGGTCTGGTAACAACATCATCAAGACCGCCTACAATCCGTTGATGTACGGAACCTATGAATTCCTGCGGACGTATGATGCAAACGATAATATGTTGACAAGTACGGTTCAAATAATGAGCCCAGGCTCCTCCAGCGGGATTACTAAGTATGAGTTTGCGCAGTACACGAACGGGCGGCCCCGCCGTATCAAAACCAAGTCTTGGGATGATACTAATCGGCCAACGGATAGCAGTTTTGCCTATTGCGAATACGATGCCAACATGAACCTAGTCAAGAGGGCCTACTACACCAACAACGACACCACGTTAGTATATCGGTACGAAAGCTACACGCCATCTACCTACCAATGGCCAGCTTTTGTAGCCTCGCCATTGCCCGTCATATCTGTAAATCCATCACCAGGCAACAGGGATCATGACACCCATTTCCCTGCCAAGATTGAGTACTTCTATGTCGATTGTTTTAGCACGCGCATAGGGCCATTCTTTAAGTATATGGAGGAGGTCAACACCTTCACCAGCACAAATTCAAGTGGATGTCTGAATGGATATACACGAACAGTCACCATAAACCCTAATGCCTGTTTCATATTTAGTGAAAACTCAACCAGCGTTTATGAATTTGGCTATTAGTCGCCCACATCCAACACCAACATTTCTTCTGAAGACCTCATGAAAACCCTCCTCCTCTTCGCCCTACTGCTCACAACAACCCTGATTGGTTGCAAGGTGGCGGACTCTAGTGTAACGCCGACGACGCCCGTACCTGGGGCTTGTAAGCTACAAACCACCGACGCTACAAGCTATGACCCATTTGGTAAAAAACAGATACAAAGGTCAACAGGCACTTATGATGCCAACGGTAACTTGACAGAAGTGGTCTCGCAAGACACCCTAGGTAACATAACGACGCGGTCAACTTATTCAGGGTATGTGGGCACACAATATGGTTCAGAATCTCACACCACCTACACACCCACTGGACCCAAGACAAAAACAGTAACGCTCACCCGTAGTGGTGGCAAACTGACAATGATCGACACAGACGACACGGTTGCTACTTGGAGCAAGGTAGAACGGTTCCGGTACGATGCCAACGGAAATTTGGTTGTTGCTACCACCAAACGAAAAATATATAACCCTTCATTCGGAAACGATAGCTTGGTTTATAAAAACAACGCTACAGGCAAGGCAGACTCTGTCCTGTTGTATTGGGTTAGGGGCTCCAGCTCTACATTTATCAATAAGAAAGTTATCCAGTACAACAGCGTAAACGATCCAATTCGGATAACTACATACCGATCCAACGGGACGCCACAGGATGCGGAGGAGGTAACTTATTCAAATACGCGGAATGCTGATGTATTCAATACTAACTTCAGCATTGGCTTCTATATCTACCCGATCGATGATGCCAATAATCAACTGAAGTTTATTCCTAACACGAATTCCTTTTTCCGATATGGTAATTGCGGAACCACTGTGGGATTTTATCTAGAATTAAAAAACTATACTGACATCGATGGTACCAATAGCTCTGGCTGCATCACCCGCATAAAGGGCCGAAATGAATATTATGACTGCTTCGGGACGATTATTTATAGATCGTCTGGCGATGTTTCATTAGGGTATTAGTATCTAACTAATACCCCTTCAACACCTGTCTCATGAAGGACATCATCTTGCCACGTACCCCTGGGAGTATGTGGTGTCCATCCTTATAGACTAGCACCTCTTTTTGTTGCGCCATTGTGTTGTACCAAGCAAAGGCGCCGTCTGGGGGGCAGGTCATATCCTGTAAGCCGACGGCCATAAAGATTTTGGCCTTGCAGCCGATGGCTAGGTTGGCAGGGTCGAAGTAACTGAGGGTATTCAGGACTTTTTCCATCTTGCGGTTAGCAGGGTCCTCGTTCACCCAGGCCTGGAAGTCGCGTTTGGGCCATGGAGCGGTCACAAAATAGCGGCTCCAGTTGCACATAAAGGGTACCGAGACAGCCATAGCCTTAATGCTGCTATCAAGGCAGGCTGTCATTGAAGCCAGCCCTCCACCTTGGCTGACACCCATAACCCCAATGCGTTTCGCATCGATCTGCTGCAGGGATTTCAAGAATCGGACGGCGGCAAGGCAATCCTGCACGACGCCACGGTAGATGTAGTCCTCCTCATTAGGTAGGCCATAGGTCATGAAGCCAGGGAAACCTGGGTTGATGGGTTTGCGACTGCGTCCATGACCACGAACATCTAGCCGGAGGACCGCCATATCTCGGGTTTCGAGGTCTGGGCGCATTGAGTTGCCATAAGGAGGCAGCTCTAGGATGACGGGATGGGCACCACTTGCTTTAGGCATCGTGAGCCATCCATGGAGCATAACACCGTCTGTGCTTGGAATAGAAACGGCAAAAACCTGCATACTTGGCCAGCGATGGCGTGGGCCGGGCTTCATCTTGACCTCGGTGCTGACGACATCAAGATCTAGTTTGGCCAAAAGCCAAAACTGCTTGATGTCAGCTGGTGGAGTGAAGGCAGGGAAAAACCATTGTGGTTGGTAACCCGCCTTCTTGAGCTGGTAGGCCAACAATTTGCCTTTGTGATAAAGCTCAGACTGGAGCCAGAAAAATCCAGGCTCACGTGGCTTAAACCGAAACTTGACTTCATCTCCAACCTCCACAATAGCCGAAGTATCCCAATGTACACGGCTGGACATGCTATCAGACCGAACAGAAAGCCGTACCCTAACGCTATCATACCCAGGGTGGCGATCAAACTGCGGAATGAGATTAACGACCATGGCCGAGTCCCAAAAGATCCCATCCTCAGACTCAATATCAAGCTGGATATCTACTTTGCCGCGTTTGGGCTTGGGTGGTTCTGCCTTGGCGATGGCTTCGAGGTTAGCTTCGGGTTTATCTTCTATCTTTTCACTAGCATTCCGGACGTTCCCGGCCCGATTGCGACCACGACCAGAACGACGATTGCGGCCAGCGCTGCGCTTTTTGCGTTTACGTTGTGGTGCTATGCTAAAGGTCGGAACAGTGGCTGTACCCGGCACGATACTAGCCCAGTCCGTTTGCTCAAAGGAAACATTTGCCTCCAGATTGTAGCCAAAAGCATCAGCAACCAAAGTAGCCATCAACAATATGGTGGCAAAAGTAATCTTGAGATAGTGGCTGATGGTGCTACTGGGCATAGATACAAAATAGGGGCCTAGGTGCTGCTTTTGCAAACCCAGACCCCAATAATGGTCAATTCGTCCTGCAGGGCAGTACTTAATGGTTATTCATCTCGATCGAAGGGTGGATTTGGGTGCCCGATTTGCCATGGGCGAGGCTTCGCTCCATC
>CANHWS010000317.1 GCA_947464365.1 Cytophagaceae bacterium
CCATCAATGGTGCTACCGTCCAGCTTCTTCAGGACGTAACCCTAAACAGGTCTGGTTCTGGCGGAACTTCATTATTTGATCAGCGTACTTTCGGCATTGATGCGACCAGCTTCTTTGATGTCAATGGTAAGACCTTGGTTTTCAATAGCAACGGAACAAATTCTATGGAAATGATCTTTGCTAGATCAAGTGGAGGGAGCTGGACCAACACGACAACTGGTACAGTTTATTTCAAGACTGCTAATTCTGTTCCTAATACGATTTCAGTTTCTGGCAATGAGACCTTTTTTAACCTCAGGATAGGAGGTACGAATGGGGTTACAATTTCTGGAGGTAGCTCCAGGACTCTCACCGTTGCTGGCACCTTGACGCTTGAGGCCGCTTTCGTTGCTTCTGGTACAACGGCACTTGGGATTGGCAATGGTTCTAAAGTTATTCGGAATGCAGGGGGCAGTCTCAGCGGTGGAGGTTCTATCGTGTATCCTACTGGCTCAAATTTTTATGACCTCGTATATAATAGTGCTGGTACTGTTGCTGCAGGGGTCGAGTGGGTTAACGCAGTAAATGTCCGCCATCTGACCATCGGGCCAGAGTCAGGGGGGGCGAATGCCACCGGTGTAACCTTGGCTGCTATTGGTAGCCGTAGCATTTCTGGGGATTTAATCCTGAACTCTGGTGCTGCCTCGGCTCTCAATATCACTGGTTCTGGTTTGCCAATGGCAACCTCTGGTAGTACTGTTTATCGCTACGGCACCGGCACCGTTAGTCAGGCACCGACCTACCCAGCGACTATCAACGTGTTTTACGGCGGCAATTTCACGACGGGGGCTGAGCTCCCGTCTGGCGCCCAAGCCAACAAAC
This sequence comes from Cytophagaceae bacterium, assembly GCA_947464365.1. Lineage (GTDB taxonomy): Bacteria > Bacteroidota > Bacteroidia > Cytophagales > Flexibacteraceae > CANHWS01. Next base: position 862 of record CANHWS010000317.1, read on the forward strand.
TCAACAATCTTACCATTAACCCTGGTCTGAGCAATACCGTGACATTTGCCTCGAGTGCTAATGTTGGTGGTAATCTGAGTATCAACTCTGGCACAGCCGACCTTTCAACATTCACGGCCGACCGTCAAACAAGTGGAGGTAGTCTCACCTTGGCTGCCAATGCAAGCATAATTATTGGTGGTACCAATACATTCCCGACCAACTACACTTCTGTTAGTCTGGCAACACCTTCTAGCACAGTCGAGTACAACGGAAGCACCCAGGTGATTGGCATCCAAAACTATGGTAACCTATCTATCAGTGGGGTACGAGGTGCTAACGATGTTTTGATCCCGGCTGGGACCATTGACGTCAACGGTGCATTTATCGCCTCAGCTACATTTAGTACTGGTAGTTATGTAGTTAATGCGTCTAACGTGATCAACTTTAGCGGCGCAAACGGACAGAATATTCCTGAGTTTAATTATCAGGGCCTGACATCTAGTAATAACAACCGCACCTTGACTGGTGTCATCGGGGTAGCAGGTACCTTCAGCCCTGGCTCTGGGACCTATACGACCACAGCCAGCACCCTTGACTACAATGGCAGCAGTTCACAAACGGTGGTTGCCTTCCCTTATAACAACCTAGTTGTTAGCGGCAGTCGTGGTGTTAACAGTGTCACCTTTGCCAATAGCGGAACGGTTTCTGTTGCTGGTTCACTAACGCTTTCGGCCAGCTTTGGTGGTGGCGATTATGTCATGACGGGTAGTACCATCAGTTACGCCGGGGCAACTCAAGCCGTTGTTCCAATCCCGACTGTTGGTTACAATAACCTCACGATAGCCCAGACGAGTGGTAATGCCACAGCTAGTAATGATATCCTAGTCAATGGTACGTTCTCTATCACAGGAGGCAAACTGATCTTAAATGGGAATGACCTTACAATTGGCGCCTCAGGTTCTGCGACTGTTTCCAGCCCAAGTGGCACCCAGATGATTGACCTTGGCGTCACTGGTAGTGTTATAAAAGAGTTTGCGAGTCCTGCAGCCGTTAGTTTTATCTGGCCGATTGGTACTGGCAGTAACTACACACCGGCTTCAGTTTCAAACCTGACGGCCACTGGTACTGGCTCGGTCGCAATCCAGCTCTTCAATACGAACAGCCCAAATGTTGCCGACCCGTCCGTTGCAATGGATCGGTATTGGTCGGTTGCAGTTACAGGCCTCACGATTAGCAATACCAATGCGAGCTTCACCTACTTGGCAGGAGATGTTGTCGGAACCGAAGGTAGCTATGTAGTCCGTCGCTTCAATGGTGGCACCTGGAATAACGATGGAGCCTCTATTATAAGCCGTGTCATTACTGCCACTGGTATTACTGCCCTCAATGGTGAGTGGACTGCTGGCGAAAGTGCCGCATTTGCTTCCGTATCAGTTTTCTATAGCCTCGGTGGTGACTGGAACACAGCTGCCAGCTGGAGCCAGTCCGGATTTGGAGGTCCTGTAGCGGCCAGTGTACCTACAAGCAGTGACCTTGTTCAGATTGGTGATGGCAAGACGATAACAGTAGGAGGATATACCATAGAAGCATCAAGTTTGCAATTGCAACCAACTGGTGTTCTGCAGTTTAATGATTTGCCTTCAGCAACAAATAACTTAGGTTCTGTCACTGGATCTGGTATCCTACGTTTCACCAATAGCACCAGTTCTACGCCAACCTTTCCAGGTGGTAGTTTCACAACATTTGTTGGGGGCTCAGGTGGCACAATTGAATATGACGGTACAGGCAGCTACACTATTCCCAACCAAGCGACCTATAATAGGTTGACATTCTCTGGCGCAGGCACCAAAACTGTTGGGGCAAACATTGTGGTTAATGGCTTATTAACTGTTAGTAGTGGTGGTGTCATCGGTGCAGTTGCTGACTTGACTTTAAATGGAACAGTTACAATCAACGGCACGGTAAATCAAACAGCCGGTACAACTTTGTTTAACACAGGCGCTGCCCAAAACATGAATGGCACGCCGACTAGCTGTACTTTTAATAACATTGAATTTACTGCTGGCACCAACCTGATCAATAGCATCAGCTTTGGGCTTCGCGGAAACCTTGTCAATAGCTCAAATGCAACCACGGCACTTGAGTGCTCTGCTGGTACGATTACCTTCTTGGGTAACACAAGCCAGTTCATCAACGGCGGCGGGTCAGGAAGGATTCAGCTCAATGGATTAGCAATAAGTGGTAGCTCTGGGCTGACAACCTCCTACGACCTTGAGGTAACTGGTGATCTCACAAATAGCAGCTCAGGCGTTTCAGGCGTTAGCTTTAACCAAACAGCTGGGACAATGACTATCAATGGTGGCGTCATACAAACCTTTAGTGGAGCAGGCACCGGTACCTGGACTGTAAATGATCTTGTTTTGGCTGGGACCACGACATTGGCCTCTACCGCCAATATGTTGATCTCGACCAACTTTACCAATAATAGTACTTTGGCAACTGCCCTTGATGCAACTGGAGGGTCGATCGGCTTCTTGGGTACCAATAGCACTATCTCAGGTCTAGGTACAGGCTCAATTAGCTTCTACAATCTAGATATCAATGGTGCAGCCAAGCTGACAACATCCAAAGACCTACGCTTGCGTAACAACCTTAATAACAACTCAACAGGGCAAGGTGGCATTTCGATGTCGGTCAATAACGTCGAGTTTGGGTTTAATGGTGTGAGCCCTCAAGTAATTGGTGGTAGTGGCACTGGTACGCTGGTATTTGATGATTTTATTGTCTTGCCAAACGCTAGTGTCACGGCAAGTAGCAGCATTGAGATTCTAGGCAACTTTACTAACAGCAGCGTAGGCCAATCAGGTACCTCGTTTGTTCAGTCTAGCGGAACTACCTTCTTTAGCGGAGCAAGCATCCAGACCATCGCTGGTGCTGGGTCGGGCTCAGTTACGTTTAACAACCTGACGATCGGTAATACACCTAGCAGGGTTAATGCGTCATCGTCGTTCAGTATTTTAGGTAACCTTACCAATAATAGTGACGGTATATCCTCTTTTGCACTTAGCGCTACTATTGGTACAATCACCTTTAATGGTACAAGTGCTCAAACTATTGGTGGGACAGGCACAGGTGGTTTAGCATTTAACAA
>CANHWS010000318.1 GCA_947464365.1 Cytophagaceae bacterium
CGAGGGGGATGACCCGCTTGGCCTCAAGGACTTGGCCGACCAATGGAAAAATGTTAATCAGTCGCCAAAACGTCGTTGGGGCCGGATGTTCGTAAAGTCTGCAATTTGATTGTTCTTCTGAACTTAGCCATCTGCTGTCTGAACTAGGATTTTAGAAATAAGATTTAACGGATTTATGGGATGGGTTTGCAGACACCAGCCTGGATTGCGGCAAGCTCACTTGTGCAGATGCTTACACACGAATCCCTTCAATCCTTCTAATCCGCTCAATCCTAGTTCAGACAAGTACACACGTTTTTGTCTGAACTCGGATTCCAGAAATAAGATTTTACGGATTCCTCGGATGGGCTTGCAACCACCTCAAGGTCAGGCGCCTAGTCCCTAGATGCAAATCAGCACACACGAATCCCAAAAATCCGTCCAATCCGATGAATCCGAGTTCAGACAAGGAACCCTCCGTTTAGACATTACCCATCCCACATCCCCCGCTATATTTGCAGCAGTTTTTTTGGGCGACTAGGTGTCGGCATCCATGCCTACAGCTGCTAGCCTGCCACATACACCATGCACGAAATATCTAACCTTCCGCTCAGCATTGACCATGCGCTGCAGCTCCTGAAGGACAAAACGCCCCTGCGCCTTGGTGCGGAAGCCACTGGGCTCATCAAGGCCAGCCATCAGTTTTTACAAACCTTACTGGCCGACCAGGAGACTGCCATCTATGGCGTTAACACTGGGTTTGGGGCCTTCTGTGATGTCCGGATCGAGGGGCATGACCTGAGCGATCTGCAATACAACCTGTTGCGCAGCCATAGCTGTGGGGTCGGTAACCCGATTGCAACAGACCTAGTTCGGCTGATGTTGTTGCTGAAGGTCCACTCCCTAGCCTTGGGCCACTCGGGCGTGCAGCTCGAGACGGTCCAGCGGCTGATCGATCTCTATAACCATGACGTGCTGCCAGTGGTCTATGACAAGGGCTCATTGGGCGCTAGTGGCGATCTGGTTCCGTTGGCACACCTATCTCTGCCCCTAATTGGCGAAGGCGAAGTCTGGTGGCAAGGGAAACGCCTGCCCGCTGCGGATGTCTATCTGGCCCTAGGTTGGCAGCCGATTGTACTAGGTGCCAAGGAAGGACTGGCATTGATCAACGGGACTCAATTTACGTTGGCACTGGCAGTATGGGCCTACGGGCAAGGACGCCAAATCGTTGAGCTCGCCCACATGACCGCTGCCCTTAGTGCAGAGGCATATCAAGCCAAACACCAGCCCTATCATGCCCTTATCCAGCTGGTGAGGCCCCACAAGGGCCAAATCCTGAGTGCCGAACGGATGCGGTATTGGCTGGAAGATGCCCCGATGGCCGAGGTGGATAAAAAAGCTGTGCAGGACCCCTATAGTTTCCGCTGTATTCCGCAGGTGCATGGGGCTTCGCTCGCTGCGCTGGATCATATCGGCGCGGCATTGGAGACCGAAATCAACTCTGTTACGGACAACCCACTGCTATTTGTCGAGACCGAAGAGGTCCTGATGGGAGGCAACTTCCATGGCCAGCCCATCGCCCTACCAGCTGATTACCTGACCCTAGCCCTAAGCGAATTGGGCAGCATCAGCGAGCGGCGTACTTACTTGTTGCTGGGTGGCAAACGTGGCTTGCCTGAGTTCTTGACAGCCAACCCAGGTCTCGAAAGTGGTTTGATGATCCCGCAATATGCGGCGGCCTCCCTCGCTAGCCTTAACAAACAGCTCTGCACCCCTGCCTCTGCCGATAGTATCGTCAGCAGCAATGGGCAAGAGGACCATGTCAGTATGGGGGCTAATGCGGCACTCAAAGCCCTGATGGTGGCTGACAATGTCGAGCAGATTTTGGCGATTGAGTGGTTAACAGCTGCCCAAGCCCTTTACCTAAGGGGTGATGATCAGGGTGGATACCCCATCGCACCTCGACTGGCTGATCGGTTGGCGAACTATCGCCATTGGCTAGGCACACCCATAGCCGATGACCGCATCATGGCTGCCGAAATCAGCCGAACAAGGAGTTGGTTAGTGGATCAATCGTTCAACGAATCATCTACTGACCCACGGCAGGATCACCAAGAGATCGTCTAGCGTAGTACTACCATGCGTTGTTGCTGGCCAACTACCCGGACGATATAGAGTCCTGCGCCGAGGCCAGCAACACTAAGTGGCTGGTTTGGGTTAATGGATTGGCTCAAGACCAGTTGCCCCATTGCGTTGAAAACCATGGCCGTTGCGGTCTGGTTGCTTGCTAGGCCCATGAATCGCACCTCGGTGCTGCTTGGGTTTGGCATGATAGACCAAGTGGCGACAGGTCCTTCAGTGTTGCTAAGATCAGTGACGATGTTGACAGGGCAGTTGCGCAACAACCGCAAGGAGCGTGAAATGGAGGTCACCCCTGCCTGACTTGCATAAGCCGTAAAAGAGGTTGTGCCAGAGCCAGGTGGCAGATCGACCAACAAGGAGATGCTACCATCCGCAGCGGGTATTAGCCCTGGGGCAATGACCGAGTTACCACGATATAGATCCACAGTGGCGATGGTCAAGTCGGCATCAGTGAGCTGGATTGTGACAGGGATTTGGGTCAGGACACTATCGCAAAACGTGGTGTCGGTGCTAGGGTTCGTGATTGCGACTAGGGGCAAACTAGCAGGTGGCCCACAAGGGTTGCCGCCGTTGTTCTGGATCCGGACATTCGAGAATCCTTGGTTGCCTGACTCCTGTACATGGCAACTGATCGTGAGATCTGGCCCAGGGGCTGTGGTTGGCGTGTTGACGACCGTATTGTTCCGGACGATGGCGTTATGACCTCCTTTGCTGCCTGTGATAATGCAACCCATGCCGCCATTGTTGTTGATGTTGTAGTTACCTTCTACAAGTACGTTATTGAGGTAGCCAAACTGGTTGCTGCTCACGTCGGCATTGATCCAGATGATGGACCCACTCTGGACACCTCCCTGCAATGGACCGCCTAGGTTGTTGCCAGACACCACCACGTTATGGATGTCATTGCTGTAGAAGATGGATATGAACGTCCCGTTCGAGGTATTGTTGGTCACCTGATAACCGTTGACAGTCGTGCCGCCGCAGCAGCTCTGGAACAAGAGACCCTCACCATCCACACTGTAGAACGGCCCACTATTGATGCGGTGCCGATAGACGACCCAATCATTATTATCAACCCTTGCACCCCAGCCAGAGACGTCAATACCACGATTCTCGAACGTATTAGCATTCTTCGGAACCTCTAGCCCCAGTGGGTGGATCCAGGTGACTTTCTGCATTTTGTCGCGGATCACATTGCCTGTCACCTCAGCATTGAGGCCACTGAAGGTCAGGCCAATGCGCATGGTGTGGTAGATCCAGTTATCCCTGATCTCGACACCTTCGGCAAACAGGGCAGGCTCCTGCTCGGGTGTAGCGGCAGTGACAGCAGCCTTACGGTTGACCGATATACCATAATGGTCGGTATAGTTGAAGATCGCTTTGCCACCCCTTAGGGTATCATAACCCGTGAAGGGCCACTTCTTGACCACATAGCCATCCATCTCAAAGCTATCATCTTGGCCACCTGTGCCTGCGATGTCGTTGCAGCGGTTGTTGACAACAGCAGCATTGCGCTGGACAAAGACCCCGATATTGTTCGTGAACAAGTAGCTATGCCGCTGCCATGCCTCCTGAAAAGTCGTGTCTGGCACATAACTGCTGGCATCGGCCACGTTATTGGTGCGGGTGCCCATCACGATGATGTTACGGGTATAGGCGATTGGCTGGGTGCCTGCCCATCCGGTCGGGAAACCAAGGTCAGACCTAAAGCTGATGCCTGCCCGGTTGACATTGACGTTCACGATGCCCGCATTGCTGACCCTACCATTGAAGGAGGTAATGCGCTTGAAGGCAGTGCTATTGGCCGTCCCACGACCGCCATTGGCCATCGGGTCAAAGATGTATTGCGGGAA
>CANHWS010000319.1 GCA_947464365.1 Cytophagaceae bacterium
GCAAATCGCCCTTTACGATAGCGTAAAGGGCGTTTATAGCGGTCTGGACGGGACTCGAACCCGCGACCTCCGCCGTGACAGGGCGGCATTCTAACCAACTGAACTACCAAACCAGTAGTGTTTACCTTAACTTACTGCTAGCGGCTCGTTTTCCGTTCTGCTGAAAGTGGTGCAAAAGTACGGCGAAACTTGAACCACGCAACATTTCTGGTCAAAAAAATCCAGAAAAATTTTAGTCCGTAACAATGACTTCATCTTCTGATAACGCCTTTGGTGGCCTATGCGCCTTGACAATCAATGACTTGGCTGGTAGTTGACGTCGGTATAGGATCAGGACCGGAATGACGAAAACAATCCCTAAAGGTTGAAGCAGATAGTCGATAAAGGTCCGGGCATCCTCCAGGATAGAGACATTATGCGTAAGCCGACCAGCAAAGTTGAGCAAAATGCCAGCACCAAACCAGCCTATAATGATCAGAACAGCCATGCGGGTAATCCGCTGATCAAGGAACCAAAGGTGAGCCAAGCCAACCATGCAAAGTAGGTGGATTGTACTCGTGACCAGCTTCACAAAAAGCAACGGACGGCTTAGGTCAAAAGGCAGTACTCTGTCTAAAATGGAAATCAAACTTGCTGTCGGTCCCCACTGATATAGGTGCAACAGCTTGTAATAGAACCAGATATAGACAGGTCGTGCATACAGAAAAAATAGCACGATGATACTGGCCATCAGGATCATCGATAGGTATCGGAACAACGGATTGCGCTGTAGCTCGGACATAATGAAGTGCTCTACCAGACAGTGGACGGGAGCTTAGTGACAAAATACGGCACTCGGAAGCTACATAGCTACATCATCCATAACTATTGTTTCAGATTAAAGGTAAGACCCTCGATGACGCTATGGTTTATGGACTCTGTTGGTACTGGCCAAACACCCGAGAAGACGAACGTAGCTGGGCCTTTAAGCACGATTTTGTGGTATCCTGATTGATCACCTACAAAAGAAACCTCAAGCTGGCCACCATTGACATCTATCAGGATAGGGCTTTGCTGATTGAACCTGTCAGCAGCAACAAGTGCAGCTGCGACTGCCCCAGTACCGCATGCCAAGGTTTCGTCCTCCACCCCACGCTCGTATGTCCTGAGGCGCAAATGTGAGTCATGCACCAAGGCTACGAAGTTGACATTAACCCCACCTGTGGCAGCATATTCAGTTAGGTTTCTTATGAGCCTACCCTCTCGATTTACATTGATATCCTCGAGTTGGTCTGGGCTATCAGTCCAAGTAACGTAATGTGGAGAGCCTGTATTAAGGATGCTAGGGCCTTCTTCGTGGTCTTGGTGGATATGCGAAACATCAATCATCCCTAGTGCCACCTGACCCAAATCATCAATTGTAGCGGAATGCAGACCATCAACCGCCATGAAGGTGGTATCATCCTGGACCAAGCCTAGGTGATGTGCGAAGGCCACAATACAGCGACCGCCGTTGCCACACATAGTACTCTGGTTGCCATCGGCGTTATAATAGACCATGTCAAAGTCATGACCTTCTTGGCTAGGGCTCTGGAGCAATATTAAACCGTCCGCACCGATCCCAAATCGACGGTCACATAGCTTGGCAATGATGCTGGTAGTGGCGTAAGGCTCAAACAAACCAGTCCGGTTGTCAACCATAACAAAGTCATTGCCTGTGCCTTGGTACTTGCTAAAAGGGAGAGATAACATGCTGATAGTGGCTAGATAACGGAGAATATGGCCCAGAAAAGTATGCCAAAATTTGGGTTAACAACATACCTGCCTTCTGCTAGATGTGCAGGACAGTCAAATATAGTGCCTTGTTTGAGGGATTAGCACATGCCTTAATCCAGAATAGGCAGGAAGCTAGATTCAGAATCAGCAACTTTGGATGGCAAAAACTAGCACTGAGACCCGCAAAATGAGGCCTCAATGGTTATATTTGCAACAATCAAGCAACATTATGGCAAAACCGAATGCCCCTGCCGAGCCTGGCAATCTGAAAGATATCATCGCCCATGCCAAAGAATATGGGTTCGTTTTCCCTTCGAGCGAAATTTATGATGGCCTAGCAGCAGTCTACGACTACGGCCAAATGGGTGTAGAGCTCAAGAACAACCTAAAGCAACTTTGGTGGCGCAGCATGACTCAACTGCACCCAAATGTAGTTGGTATTGATGCGGCGATCTTTATGCACCCGCTCACATGGAAGGCATCGGGCCACGTGGACTCGTTCAACGACCCGATGATTGACAACCGCGACAGCAAAAAGCGATATCGTGCCGACCAGTTGCTGGAAGCTAAGGCTGAGCAATACGCTGCAGCCGGGGATCCCGACAAAGGTCAGGGTTTGCTATACCGGATGGCAGCTTTGTTAGGTGCCGAAGATCTTGAGGGCGTACGACAACTGATTATCAGCGAGGGCATCAAATGCCCAATTAGTGGCACCGACAACTGGACAGAGGTGCGTCAGTTCAACCTCATGTTCAGCACACAAATAGGGTCTGTGGCCGAGGATAGCGCTACGATCTACCTTAGGCCAGAAACTGCACAAGGAATTTTTGTCAACTTCCTGAACGTTTATAAGTCAGGTCGGATGAAGATCCCGTTTGGCATTGCCCAGATCGGCAAAGCATTCCGAAACGAGATTGTTGCCCGGCAGTTCATCTTCCGGATGCGGGAGTTTGAGCAGATGGAAATGCAGTTTTTTGTACGGCCTGGCACCGAGATGGAGTGGTACGAAAAATGGCGTGACGCAAGACTCAAATGGCACCAAGCAATCGGTCTCCCAGCTGGCAAACTTAAGTTCCATATCCACGAAAAGCTAGCGCATTATGCCAACGCCGCCGTTGATATCGAGTTCGAGTTTCCGTTTGGCTTCAAAGAGATGGAAGGGATACATTCCCGCACCGACTTTGACCTTACCAGCCACCAAGAGCTGAGTAAGAAAAAGATGCAGTACTTCGACCCTGAGATCAACCAGAACTATATTCCATACGTTGTTGAAACATCTGTAGGGGCTGACCGTCTGTTTTTGGCAGTCCTTTGTAACGCATATACCGAAGAGACCACAGTCGAAGAAGGTGTCGAGAAAAAACGCACCTACCTCAAGCTCCATCCAGCAATTGCCCCGGTGAAGGCTGCAGTCCTGCCTGTAACCAAAAAAGATGGCCTGCCCGAAAAGGCTCAGGAGATCTTTAACCTGCTACGGTTTGATGTCCCGACCATTTACGAGGAAAAAGACAGCATGGGCAAACGCTATACCCGTCAGGACCTAATCGGAACCCCTTTCTGTATCACGATCGACCACCAAACGCTAGAGGACAATACAGTAACAATTCGGCATCGGGACACCATGGAGCAAGAACGCGTGCCAGCAGACGAGCTCGTAGGGAGGATAACTTATGCCACCTCGTTTAAACGAATCTTTGAGCAACTTTAGATCTGGATTAGCCATTTGATACGTCCAGTTGGTCGCGCTAGATTATTCTGTCGACCGAATAAGGGCCCCAAGGACGTACTTTTTCGGCCTTGTTATGCGTTAATCCTGTTGACAATCCCATCTTTGGTATGGCCTTTGCCCCAATACCAAAGTTGGGATTTATACAAACAGCCCCTTTGCCTAAGCCACTACCCACGGGTGCAACAGCATATTCAGGAGTCGGCCATTGGTTTTCATTAGCACACCCACAATTTGGATCAACCATCCGCAAATAGCCTCAATGAGCCAACAGGAGGGCAGCGAACGAACCCTAATTCGGAGGGTAAGACTGTGCCATCCCAAAGGCGACCATTATGGCTAAGGCTAGTCCGCGGAATCGGGAAGACCATTGGTGTTTTTATAGGTGCTATACTCTTAGGCGTGTCATTGGTTGCGCTAGCCATCCACATACCGTCAGTCCAGCGA
>CANHWS010000320.1 GCA_947464365.1 Cytophagaceae bacterium
CGGGTCTATTCTGGCCGTGGGGTTGACCGATACTTGCATAGCCTTGAACTTTACCGAAGGGGGATTGTACAGCAATTGCTTTTGACTGGCGGAATCTCCAACATATTAGGTGGGTTCGACTCCGAAGCAACCCAGATGGCCTATTTGTTCCGCCAAGCTGGCGTGCCAGACACCTCACTACTGCTGGAGCCAAGAGCCCGCACCACAGCCGAAAATGCCTCGTTCAGCAAAAAAATGATTGATTCCTTAGGGATGACAACTGATACCTTGTTATTGGTGACATCGGCATGGCACATGCGCCGTGCTATGGCCTGTTTTGACCATGTTGGCATCAGGTACATTCCCTTCAGTGTTGATCCGCAGGCGACAACAGCCCCTAACATAAAGTGGCTAAACCTAGCCCCGAGCACAGACGCTTGGCGCAAATGGGAAATCTTGAGCCATGAGCTATTTGGCCTCTGGACCTACAAGTTGACAGGGAAAGCCTAACAACCCTAACGAACAAAAGGCCCAATAGACATCCAATTCTGGATTTTGTGGCATCTTTTGTGCTAATAAGAAGCAAACCTGCTAAAAATACCGAAATTTGCAGGCCCAAAGCCTAAAGGGACGATTTTGAGGTCATTAGGCCGCCAGATTGCACAAAGGCACACCTACACCATTGAATTAGCACTCCGCTAATCCCCCCAAAAACCACTTGGTCATCAGATGAACAGTGAACAACTAGCACTCAAGCAACAATTGCTAACAGAGTGTATCAGGATACAAAAAGAAGTCGTCGCCACTGCCAAAGCCGCCATGCAGGACGCCCAACAAAGCGCCATGGATTATGACGAAAGCGCTGAGGATAATATGGTTGACAGCTATCGTGAAGAGATGCAGAACAAACGTGATATGTTTGCGCGTCAGCTTGAAGTCGCCCTTGACGATATGGCACTGCTGAACAAACTCCGCCCTGAGCTCAAGGAAGAGGTCGCTGGTTTTGGCTCCGTCATCATCACTGAGGCGCAGTCAATGTTTGTCGCTATCAGCCTTGGCTCCATCAAGATAGACGGCAAGTCTTATGTTGCCGTCAGCCCATCCGCACCGCTATACAAAGCAGTTGCTGGCAAAAAGAAGGGCGAGACCTTTATGTTCAGGGAAAAACCAATCAAGGTACTAGACGTATTCTAGCAGCCTGACTAACTCAATTTTCGGTTCGGTATCTCTGTTAAGGCTTGCAGGGCAAGTATTATTACCGTTATTTTGATCCATGATCAGCGGATTAGACCTGACAGTAACGGTAGTATCTTGTGGGTGGCCAATAACCTCCATTTTCGTACATTCCGATCCAGGCATAAATCTAGTCCAGCAATCAGTATCGGTAATTGACCTTGGGTCCTCTGCCGTTCCTGATTTCCCATCCATCTTGACGACCAAAAGTATTAGACCATAGCCTTTTCGGTTATGGTTTTTTTGGGCCTTGCGCTCAATCATATTTATCACCACAATTATCATGCATACTGCCTCGAAAACCACATCCGTACCCCAACCAGCCTGGCTTATGCTTCAGGACGGGACAACCCTACAAGGACTTGCGGTTGGGGCAGCAGGCACAACAGGTGGCGAGATCTGCTTCAACACAGGTATGACAGGCTACCAAGAGATTTTTACCGACCCTAGCTATTATGGTCAGGTGATCGTCACAACAGTGGCCCACGTTGGCAACTATGGTGTTAAGCAAGGCGAAACCGAAAGCAACCAGGTCCAGTTCAGCGGCTTGATCTGCAACAAGATGGCCACTGTCCAGAGCCGCCGAGATGCTGACAATACCCTCAATGGCTACTTAGCAGCCGCAGGCATCACTGGAATTAGCGAGATCGACACACGCTACCTCGTGCGGCACATCCGGAACAAGGGTGCCATGAACGTCGTAATCAGCACCATAAGTGGGGATCAAGCGTTCCTAAAAGCTGAGCTGGACAAACTGCCAGATATGCTCAACCTTGAGCTTAGCACCAAGGTTACGACCCCTATACCTTACGATTTACCTAGGACTGATACCGACCAATCAGCTGGCGGGCAAACCTTTAAGGTTGCGGTGCTGGACTATGGTGTCAAGCGTGGCATTCTGGAAAATATGCAAGCCCGAGGCATGGATCTCCGTGTTTTCCCGGCCACAACCACATATCAAGAGATGGAGTCATGGGGACCAAATGGCTATTTCCTGTCCAACGGCCCCGGAGACCCAGCCGTAATGGACTATGCCATTGATACGGTCAAGGAAATTTTAGCGAACGACAGGCCACTATTTGGCATCTGTTTAGGGCATCAGCTATTGGCATTGGCAGCTGGGCTCCAGACCTATAAAATGCACAATGGCCACCGTGGCATCAACCACCCAGTCAAAAACCTGATCACAGGTAAGGGGGAAATCACGAGCCAGAACCACGGCTTTGCTGTATCTGCATCAGGCATTGAGGCCCTAGAAGGCGTCGAGCTCACACACATTAACCTCAATGACCAAACGGTGGAGGGTATGCGGCTGACCAACAAACCAGCTTTCTCGGTGCAGCACCACCCCGAAAGCAACCCTGGCCCACATGATAGCCGCTACCTCTTTGACCAGTTCAGGGAGCTAATGGCAGCACATCAATAAACCTAGGTTCGACTAGCAGCCCAGATATAGCTTATCACAACAATGGCTAAGATGGACATCATCTTAGCCATTGTTGATTTATGTAGTTTGGTTTTCCTCTTGTGCACTACTGCATCGAGACCAACGTAATGCCATCGCCGCCACGGTCAGCATGTTCGTCAGTTAACAACTTGATCTGTTTGTAAGCCTTAAGGTGCTGTCTAACTAGGTTACGTAGGATGCCGTCGCCCTTGCCATGCAGGATCCTCAATTCCTGCTGGCCAAGCAACAGCGCAGAGTCAATAAATTGGTCAAGCTCAGTCAAGGCCTCTGTGCCACGTTTGCCACGAAGGTCAAGGTTGAAACTAAAGGCTGCCATGCGGTCATTGATATTGATCCCTTTGCTAGCGTAGTTATAGCTGGTATCAACACCTGTGGCATCTTCATAAGCCCTTCTGCTAACAACCGTTAGGCGGCTAAGTTTCACCTTGGACTTAAGGTCACCAATACCGATCTCCACATCCTTTCCGTTGATGGCGATAATCTGGGCAAAGGCACCAGAGTCTGCTACCCGGACATAACTGCCAACACCCAATGGAGGCAACGACTCGTTATCTTTCGGTGGAGCAGGTTGGTGTTTGGGCTTGGTCGGTATATCGGTTTTGCTTCCTGATTGGTCTGTCTCTACTGCAGTTATCAGAGCTTTGGGAAGATAGGAACCTGTGCCCTTTTTCGCGGCTTTGGTCGCTTCGGCATCTGCCTGGGCTTTAGCAACAGCTACTATTTCGGCTTCATCTACTTTCAGGTCCTCAGCCACAAAGGCCTGTAACGTCTGCCTAGCGGTTTTGGTTGTATCGCGGTTAGCTTGACTTTCCTTGATCTCTCTGATTGTTTGCTCTATCTTCTGGTTGGCATTCTGCACCAGTGCCTTGGCCTGTAGTTTGGCTTCGGCAAGCACCTGTTTCTTTTGTTGTTCCAGTAAGGCCTTCAACTCATTATAGTCCTTGGCATACTGAGTGTGGTACTTTAGCTGTTTGTCTGTTTCGGCACGCAGCGTTTCGTATTGCTGTTTGGACGCCTCTAGCTCCAGCAGCATTTGGTCAAGGGCGACCCTTTTCTGGCCCACCTTGCTGCTAGCACGTTTGATGATGGGGTCCATGAAACCAATCTTGCGGGCGATTTCTAGTGCAAATGAGCTGCCAGGTTTACCCATCTCCAGCTGATAAAGCGGTGTTAGGGCCTGTGCATCAAACCGCATGGCCCCATTAAACATCCCTTTGGTGCGGTC
>CANHWS010000321.1 GCA_947464365.1 Cytophagaceae bacterium
CATACGGCCAGACTCAAACCCCTTGACAACATCGATCATGTTGCGCTTCATCATCTTGAACCATTTTTCGGGATGGTCATAGTAAAGCGGTAAGATTTCGTTCTCGAGGATGTTAAAAAGGTTGTTGCAGTCAAAGTTGTCCTGCTCATCAATCGGGCTTAGCGGATCAGCAGCAGGCATCACGAAGGAGTTGACACCATGTTGGGCGTACTCAGGGATCCAACCATCGTCGATGCTGAAGTTGATGCTACCGTTCATGGCGGCGGTCATGCCGCTGGTGCCGCTAGCCTCCCGTGGGCGCCTTGGCGTATTGAGCCAGACATCGCTACCTTTTTTGAGCAATGCACTCAAGTTGAGCTCATAACCAGTCACGACGGCCAAGTTTGGAATGCCTTTGCTACTCTGGACCAGGTGATTAAACACGGAGATGGCATTGTGATCCCCCGGATAGGGTTTGCCCGCCCAAATGATCTGGACCTTGCGTTTGCTGCGGCTGATCAAGGCATTGAAGCGGGCGATATCACGCTTGATCAGGTCAGCCCTTTTGTACTCTGCAAAACGACGAGCCCATACAATGATGATGGAGTCATTGTCAAAATACTTGCCAGTTTGGTCCGCCACAAGGTCAATCAGACGTTTGCGCAGGTGCATCTTGCGCCACTTTAGTGACTCGTCATCCCCAGTGTAGAGGGCCACTTGCATGGCATGGTCAGCCCAATATTTATGGTTCTGGGCATTGGTGATCGCATAGATGTTACAAATATTCGGGAAGTCGCCCCACATTTCGCGGCTAACGACACCATGTAACTGGCTAACACCATTTGCGACTTTGGCAAGCCGAAGCGCACCTAGGCTAAGCGAGAAGCTGTCATCGGTTATCTCAGTCATCATCCTTACCTCGTCCAGTGTGAGGTTGCCGAAGTAGCCCATCTTGTCCAGTAGATAGATGTTGTGCTCCTCGTTGCCAGCCTTTTCTGGAGTATGGGTCGTGAACACGACACGTTTCTTGACCTCTTCTTTATCCTTATACTTGCCTAGCAGGTGGAACGCCAAAGGCAGGGCATGGGCTTCGTTCATGTGGTAGATATCTGCCACCGAACCTAGGGCCTCGATGGCTTTTGCGCCACCAATGCCGAGGACGATCATCTGCGCAATGCGGGCTGCAGTATCGCCATCATAGAGCTTATGCGTGATCGTGCGAGCCAAGAAGTCGTTTTCAGGGATGTCCGTGCTCAAGAAGATCATCGGACATGTGCCGAATTGGTCAGGCTTCAGGATATAGGGCTTGACATAGACTTGGTGCTTGTTAATATAGACGGGGACCAAAAGGCCTGTATCTTCCAGAAAGGAATAGCTTTTTTCCTGATATAGGACCTCCATGTTGTTGTCAGCAGCGCGGACTTGGTCGTAGTAGCCATACTTCCAGAGGATGCCGACACCGACCATGTTTTGTTTGAGGTCAAAGGCGCTTCGCATGTGGGACCCAGCCAAATAGCCTAGACCACCAGAGTAGATCTTGAGACATTGGTCGATCGCGAACTCCATGCTGAAGTAGGCGGCTTTGGTTTGGTATTGAGGGGCGGGTGTGTAATACTGTTTGGACTCAGAGGGGAAAATCATCAGTTGAGGGAATAAGTCGGTTTATCAATATGGCCCATCAAGGCTAATAATGGCGCTTGCGGCTGGTTCGGATAGGTGTATTCTGTGGGTAATTATACTCGGTGTTGAGCTAAAATCCAAAACCCTTGTCCAGTTGTTTTAGGGTAATTAGGTCGAATCCTGCAGCAAGGATGGGTTGTTAGTGGCTAAATGCCTGCCACTTTTCTTGTACAAATGTCGCCCACTGCTGTCGGAAACGGGAGGTGCTAAACCGTTGGGCATTAGCTGCACAAGTACTAGGTAGGATGGATTCAGCCAAAGACTCAAACGTTCGGACGGCCTCCATAAGGCTCTCCACAGATTGTTGCCCAAAAAGGATGCCAGTCTCACGATCCAGGATAATTTCGGCTGCCCCTCCCTTGCCAAATGCAATCACGGGCGTGCCACAAGCTTGTGCTTCGGCTAGGGTGATGCCAAAATCCTCTTCGGCGGCAAACACAAACGCCTTAGCATGCCCCATCAGCCGTTGTAGCTCAGGGGCGGAAACATGGTCCAGGATCGTGATGTTAGAGGTGGCAAGTGCCTTGATCTTTTTGGCCTCCGATCCGTTGCCAGCTACAATTAGCTTTTTGTCGGGCATTTTTGCAAAGGCTGCTACTACTAGGTCCACCTTCTTGTAGGGTACAAACCGAGCAGCCACAAAATAGTAGTCTTCCTTGTTGGCGACAAAGGCAAACTTGTCAATCTCGACAGGTGGGTATATTACGGCTGCGTCTCGGCCATAGACATTCTTGATACGCCTTGCGATGTAGTGGGAATTGGCTACAAAATAATTGACCCGCTGGGCACTGGCATAGTCCCAAATCCGGAGCTGTGATAGCATCCGCTGAGCCAAGAAACCCTTGATCCCCCGGCTGAGGTTCGCCTCTTCTAAGTACTGGTGATACAAGTCCCAAGCATAGCGCATGGGGGAGTGGCAGTAGCAAATATGTAGCTGATGGGCGCCTTTAAGTAATCCTTTAGCGACTGCATGGCTGCTAGATAGGATTATATCGTAGGGCCTTAGGTCAAGCCCCTCGATGGCCATCGGGAACCAAGGTAAATAAGCTCGAAACTTAGATTTGCTGAACGGAAGCCGCTGGATGAAACTAGTGATCGCTTTACGTCCATCCAAATACCAACGCTCGTTATCCGTTAGATGATCTACCAAGGAGAACAGCTGTGCTTCGGGTGTTGTCTTGAGCATGTGCTCGACGACCCGCTCTGACCCTGCATAGTTTACAAACCACTCATGGACGATGGCAGTGGCCACATCAGGTGTCTGGGGCATCATGTTGTGATCCGGGTCAGGCGCTGGCATAGATGGCTGCTGGCTGTATGGGGTAGGTGTTGAGTGATCGCTAGGGTAGGTCCTGCTAGGTCTAGATCTGACTTTCGGAGCCACTATTCTGGCCTAAAGGTAGCAGATCAGGTTTTAATGCTGGTGGATAACTTGATCAAAAACAGCGGCAAATTGCCCAGCTGCTTTTTGCCAACTAAATTGGTTTTGGCGTTCCCAACCCTTCTGCACTAATGATTTGCGGAGCTCAGCATCTGCAATCAATGTCTTAATCGCTTCCTCGATGCTAGGCAATGACATAGGATCAAAATATCCAACGGCATCACCACCCACTTCTGGGAGACTCGCTGCATGGCTACTAATGACGGGCACATGTGCAGCCATGGCTTCCAGTAATGGCAGGCCAAAACCTTCGTAATAGCTAGGGAAGGCAAAGCCCAATGCCATCTGATAAATGGCTGGCAAATCTTGGTTATCCACAAAGCCTGGTAGCACGACGTCATCTTCCAAACCAAGGTTGCTGATCAGGCTCTCAAGGTTGTCCATACCCGTAATAAAGCCCTTGAAGTTGCCACAGAGGACCAACTTGGTCTGCCCGGTTTGGCCCTTGGCTTTCAGGTTAGCAAATGCCTGAAGCAACCGGGCCAAGTTTTTGTGTGGCTTCAGGTTGCCGACAAATAAAAGGTATTGATCTGGCAGGCTGTACTTGGTCCTGATCTGGATAAACTGCTCAGGTGTATAGCCTTGGCTGAAATGGGCAGTGTCCGCAGCCAGCAGGATGGTATCGATTTTGGAGGCCTGCACACCGGTATAGGTCCTGATTTGTTGCTCGCTAAAATCCGATATCGTGATGATTCGTTGTGCTTTGTGGGCCGCTGCAGCCATCACCCAACGGGCATAGAGCTTTTGGGGCAACGTTAGCGTATCGTAAAAAGCTCTGTGGAAACAGTCGTTGATGTTGACAACA
>CANHWS010000322.1 GCA_947464365.1 Cytophagaceae bacterium
AATTGTGGGTTGCCAAACACATCTTTGACATCCGTCCCTTCGAGGTTGCCTTTGTTGATGATGTTTTTCACCAACCGATCTTCTAGCGAATGGTAGCTCATTACTACCAGTTTGCCCCCTGGTTTGATCACCTCCGCGCATTGGACAAGTAACTCCTTCAATGACTCCAACTCTTGGTTAACCTCAATCCGTAAGGCTTGAAAAACTTGGGCCAAGTATTTGAAATCCTTGAACTTAGGAGCCAATGGTTCGGCTATTTTGCGAAGGTCTGCTATGGTCTTGAGGGGATTATTGATCCTTGCCTTAACGATGGCATGAGCCAACGTTTTGGCGTTGTGGACCTCACCATAGAAGCCTAATATGTTTTGCAGCTGTTCGGCAGAGCGTTCATTGAGGATGTCAGCTGCAGATGGGTGTTGGGTCTGATCCATCCGCATATCGAGCGGGCCATCAAACCGAATGCTAAAGCCACGCTCAGGCTCATCAAACTGGTGGCTACTAACGCCCAAATCAGCCAAAAGTCCATCGACCTTCTGGACCCCATAAAGAGCCAAATAGCGCTTCAGGTACCGAAAATCAGCCTTCACGAGCTGGAACTTTTCGGGAGGGAAAACATCGGCATTGGGCACGGCATCAGCATCCCGATCAAAGGCATAGAGTTTGCCTGTCGTGAGTTGATCCACAATAGCCTGACTATGACCACCGCCACCAAAGGTAACATCGACATAGGTGCCTGTGGGATCAATAGCTAGGCCCTCGAGGCAGGGGCCCAACATGACGGGAATGTGATAAAGCTGTGACATCAAGTTGCAAAACAACACTAAAATCTCCTAACCAAGGCATTAGCTTTGCACCGCCGACTCCAAACTGGGCAATTAGGGTACTCTTCCCTCCTGTCGATTAGGCAATTTCGGCCATTTTTTTCTTGATAACTTAGTCAAAACATCAATCCTAAACATGAACAGTCCGATTGCAACCGCGCTGGGCATCGACCCTGATATTTTTCACTGGGTGGTTGTGCCATTGGCCATCTTTTTGGCCCGTATTGTAGACGTCTCTATCAATACGCTGAGGACAGTCCTGATGCTAGGTGGGCGGCGTAAACTTGCACCCATTTTTGGCTTCTTTGAGGCGCTAATCTGGTTGATTGCAATCGGTCAGATCATGAAAAACCTAGATAGCCCAATGAGCTACCTAGCATACGCAGGCGGTTTTGCGACAGGAATCTTCGTTGGGATGTTGCTGGAAGAAAAGCTAGCCTTTGGCAAGGTCATTGTCCGGATAATCACGGTGCACCAAGCCCAAGACCTCATCGTCAAGATGCGGGATGCAGGCTATGGCCTTACCATCGTTAATGCCGAGGGAGGGCGTGGTGGTAAGGTTAACCTAATATTTAGTGTTGTCAACAGGACAGACCTACCAACGATCAAACGCATGATTTTTAACCATGACCCTGAGACTTTCTTCAGTGTGGAGTCAGTTCGGTTTGCGACCGAGCCAAGCTTTAGCGGAGATGATAGCCTTGATGCGGATATCGAGAGCTATAATAGCAAAGCCAGTAGCCCACCAAGGCGCTAAGGTCCGCCCCTACCCTAACTCGGTATAAAAAACGCGCTTGACACGTGAGCTGACTTTAGTAAGGATTTCGTAGGGGATAGTGCCGAGTTTGTGAGCCATTTCTTGTATGGTAAGGTCTTGGTCGAAAATGATGACCTCATCGCCTTCTTTGGCAGCGATAATGCCTAGGTCGATCATGGTCATATCCATACATACATTGCCTATGATTGGCACCCGTTTGCCGTTGACCTTAACAACCCCAATGCCATTTCCTAGGCGGCGGTCAAAGCCATCTGCATAGCCGATGGCAAGGGTGGCAATGCGAGTAGCTTGCTTGACAACGCCTCGGCGGCTATACCCAACTGTTTGGTCGGTCCCCACCTCCTTAATCTGGCTGATGGTTGTTTTTAGCCTACCAACAGGCTCTAGTTTGTCCTGAATAACAGCATTGGGGTCATAGCCGTACAGTCCAATCCCGAGTCTGACCATATCAAACTGCGCCTCTGGGAACCGCGTGATGCCGGGTGAGTTAAGTAGGTGAAGCATTGGCCGATAGCCAAGCGCTTTGGTAACGATCTCCGCCATTTGGCTGAACTGCCTGATCTGTTCCTGGCTAAAGTCCTCCATGGAAGCCTCATCAGCAGCAGCAAGGTGGCTAAACACCCCACGCACAACCAACTTATCTTTATTCTGGTTCATCTCAGCCAAAACGGCTGGCAACTTTTGGGCATCGATACCAAGGCGGTTCATCCCCGTTTCTAGCTCCAGATGGATACCAGGTAGGTCGGAAACCTGAGGAGTTACTACTGCTTTTTCAGTCAGCGGTTGTGCTGACCGCTGATACCCCTTCAGGAATTTGAGGAACTGATTAAGCTCAGCGAAACTATATATGACAGGTTCTAGACGGTGATCTAGTAGTTTTTCAAATGCCTCGGCCCCTGGGTTCATCACCATGATTGGCAGGGTAATGCCACTTTGCCGAAGACTTACTCCCTCGTCCGTATAGGCCACTGCAAGGTAGTGAGCACCATGGTGTTGCAATAGGTTGGCTATCTCGTAGCTCCCACTACCATAGGCAAAGGCCTTGACCATCACCATGATCTTGGTGATTGGATACAACAATGCCCTGTACTGATTAAAGTTATGGGCCACCGCATCTAGGTTGATTTCAAGCCTTGTGCCATGTACCCTTGCTTGCAGGTGCTGGACAATGGCCTCAAACCGAAACCGACGTGCCCCTTTGATCAAGATCAACTCAGTGTCAAACTGGTCTGCCTCTGGGCTGACCAAAAACTGGTCTGTTGTTCCGTATGTAGATACCTTGATTTTGCTCGCGGGGTTTAGCAAACCTGGCAAGTATTTGCCGATCACCTGCCCAATCAATACTAGCCGATGCACGGCCCCCTGCCCTACTAGTTGAGCAACATTTCTGTACAGGTCCTGTGGTGGCAAACCCGACTCTAGAATGTCTGACAAAATCAGTGTTTTAGTGGCCGAGGCTGCATAGGCCTGCTGGCGCTGCATGAAGTCAAGGGCCTGAGCCAATCCGCTGAGGTCGTTGCTATAGCAGTCATCAATCACATAACAATCATTGATCCCTTCCTTGAACTCTAGCCGCATACTTACAGGCTTCAGGTTCCGGATACCTTCCTGAATCTCAGCCCCAGAGTGGCCTAGGTATAACATCAGGACGACAGCTTGTAGGCAGTTTTCGATGCTAGCCCCATCTGCCATAGGCAATAGGAAATCATAGCTGCGCTCCTTGACAAAGAGCCTAATCCGGATCAAACCACTACTGCCCGCCGCCTTGATGACTTCATAACGCCATGACCAAAAGACCTGACCTGGCCGACAATGTGCTTGTGCAAATGCGTCAATGTCTCGATAGTGGGTGGGATAGATCACCACCTTACAGCCCGCCATTAGCTGCCATTTTTCCGCAAGCTTTTCGGCACGGGAGGCAAAACCTTCGTCATGGGCCGGGCCCAGGTTAGTGAAAATGCCGATGTCAGGATTCAGGATCTCGGCCAAATGCTGCATCTCGCCCGGTTTGCTGATTCCAGCCTCAAACAGACCAATGTCATGCACTGAGGACATCTCCCAAACTGATAAAGGAACCCCAATCTGCGAGTTGAAGCTTTTAGGGCTCCTGACTACCGCATACCGTGTGCTAAACAGTTGGGCCAACCATTCCTTGACAATGGTTTTCCCGTTGGAGCCGGTTATGGCTACGACTGGATACTTGAACAAGGCCCTATGCCAGCTTCCAATCGCCTGCAAAGCAACTAAAACATCATTGACTATGATGAAGTTAGCATCTGGCCATAGAATCGCTGCTTCTGCC
>CANHWS010000323.1 GCA_947464365.1 Cytophagaceae bacterium
GCCACCTGCCATGTAGTGGGTCTCGAGGTCATTGGTCGTGATGCTGAGGCCTGCTTTCGTGCTGGTGATCAAGGAGTTGACGATCAGATGAGGTGGCACCTTCCGGATCCGCATGAAAACTAACTCCATCAACCCGACTTTGACACCCGAAAATGCCGCTGTTATCCAGAGGTTAACGGGGACGAAGTATAGGAACGTAAAGAAAAGAATTAGCCCAAGGGCAATAATTGTCAGTGTCAGGATAGGATCCATGAAATCAGATAATGGGATGGATGGATTGAGGAATTGCGCGTTTTGTTAGCCCTAAAACACAATGTCAAAATTTTTGTCCTTAACGTCATAGTCGTCAAGGTCTAGGAACTCTTCCCAGAACTGGTTGTTCGGTAGGCCTGCCACAACCACCACTGGCTCCTTTTTGACCGGGTGAATAAAGTATAGCCGACGGGCATGCAGATTGATGCTGCCATCTAGGTTGGGCTTAGCGAAACCATACTTGACATCACCACGGATGGGGCAACCAATGGCTGCCAACTGAACCCTGATTTGGTGCGGACGCCCAGTGATCGGGTTGACCTCGATCAAATGGTGCTCATTAACCTTGCCTAGGTAGCGGTAGTTGAGCTCGGCCTTTTGGCTACCTTCGACAAACTCGTCATAGGCACGGACATGGTTACGGGCCTCATCTTTAACTAACCAGTGCACCAGTTTACCTTGTTTGAAAGCTGGTTTACTCCGTGTGATGGCCCAATAAGTCTTCTGGATATCTCGACGACGAAACAACTCGCTCATCTTTTCTAGGCCTTTACTGGTCCTTGCTAGCACCACGATGCCACTCACTGGCCGATCTAGTCGATGGACCAATCCCATGAAAACATCGCCAGGTTTGTCGTACTTCTTCTTGATGTATTCTTTTGCTAGGTCTAGCAAGGTCACATCGCCGGTCTTGTCCCCTTGGACGAGCAACCCTGCATCTTTATTAACGATCAGCAGGTGGTTGTCTTCGAACTGGACTTTGAAACTTGGCTTTGGCATTGATAATGTGCTGAAAACGCAGCTAGGCCCCTATCCGACGACAGTCTTCTGGTCCATGGCTACAAAGGATAATAAACAAAGGTACGGAATATTGCACCCAGATGTCCAGACAAATGTGAGGGCAGGTGGGTCGTAGCAATGCCTTAGGTCTCGGTAAATCGGTACTAGCCTCTGTTTCCGGACTTAAGTGTTCGGTACAGAAACCATCCCGAAATGCCTGTAATCCCAGTCATAACAACGACCATTAGGCCAAGCTCAAGGATACCGATTGAGAAAAGGGCAAGGTTTAGTGTGGCTGCCATAATGGATTAAATACAGATGTAAGTAAAGTGATTAAGCATAGTTGGCACTTGGTTACCGATTAATCTAGGCAGCCATTAACTGCTTGTTTGACCTCCGATGTGCCAACCAGATCAAGGAAAATAAGCCCAACAGCAGCCCCAGCAACGTTAGTCTAGCAGCATTGGCTATCCAAATTTGGTACTTCAGGCTCGCTTGTTCAGCAGGTGCTGCAAGCATAAGTTTAGCCTTCAGACCTTGGTTGCCTAACTTTCCCCAAAGCGAAGCATCCGCAAAAGGCCAGCCTTGCCCTTCAAAGAGCTGACTAAATGCAGCACCCCAATCCCCCCCTTGTGGCGAAACAAGGCTTGCACTCAAGAATAGGATCAACAATACCGGCATCACGTATTTGATCACTGGTTTGAACAACCGCCATGGTTTAAGATCGGCACCATCGTTGATCTCGGCCCAGCCCTTATCAATGCCAAATACCCATCCAAACAAAATGACCTCTATTAGCGCGAAAACCACTAAGGAAATGGTCCCACCCCAATAGTCAAATTCGTCAAGCCAGCCATCGTTCATGAACAGGATACAAGGCAGACCTAGTATGATTGAAATCAAACCAAAACTAATGGTACCCTTTAGGCGAGACCAGTCAAATTCATCAGTCATAAAGGACATCCAAGGGGTTCCCATTGCTAGGGAAGAGGTGATACCAGCAAAAAACAACAGGATAAAGAAGCTAAAGCCAGCCACTGCACCTAATACCGGTCCCCATTGCGCAAACAGATAAGGCATTGTGCGGAAAGCTAGTCCCAATCCACCAGATTTCGTGAGCTCTTGCACAGCCTCTATCCCTAAGTAGCCTATCGCTATCGGAATCAGAATACTACTACCAAGAACCACCTCGACGAATTCATTCATCCAGCCGGCAGTCATTGCGCTGAGGCTAATATCCTGCCCCTTTTTCATGTAGCTGGCGTAACAATGGATGATGCCCATGCCTACTGCGGTCGTGAAGAAAATCTGGCCAGCGGCGGCTAACCACACATTTGGGTCCAGCAAGGCAGCTGGGCGAGGTGACCATAGGTAATTTAGCCCAACAGCACCATCATAAACAGCACCGTCCTCACCAGCACTCAAGGTAATGCCTTTGTAAGCCAAAAACATCGCCAGTAATATCAGCAATGGCATGCCTATTAAACTGATCCGCTCGATCCCTTTGCTAAGACCTTGACCCAGGATAACGCAGTTTAGAACAACAGTGAGCAAAAACATCAGGATTGCGACCCACGGAGTACCGGCTTGGCCAGTAGTATAAGCAGAAAACCAGTTACCCACCTGCTCCATCGACATACCTGCAAAATGGCCTTTGAGGCTAATGATAGCATAGGTCAGTGTCCAACTTTCGATGTAGCAATAGTAGGCCGCCACCACCAAATTGATGAAGATCCCTAACGCACCACCGTAGGCCCAGGCCTTGCGCTTAGGGTCTAGGGCCTGAAAGATAAACGCAGGAGAATGTTTGCCTTGCTGCCCACCATACCGCCCCATGGCCCACTCGACCCACAAAAGCGGAATGCCCAAGAACAAAAACGAAAGTAGATAAGGCAACAAAAAGGCACCACCCCCATTCTGCAGAGCTTGGACTGGGAAACGCAAGAAGTTGCCAAGACCCACGGCACTACCCGCCACGGCCATAACGAGACCTACTTTACTCCCCCAAGACTCGGTTGTGCGCTTTACTGCGGATTTTTCCATATCGGCCACTTAAGATCATTGGCGCAAAAGTGCCAAATGACCCACAATATGGCAGTTGTAGCGGAATATGCAAGGTTGCGCTGCAATGGACATACCAATAATTACCCTGTGGAGGGGGCAGGTTGGACTCTACTTAGTTCGCCCAATAATATTAGTGCGACCGATTGAAGTCGTCTAGGTGTCGTTGAAGCTCCTCTGGCGACATCACCTTGCCTTTGATGATTTTGAGTTCATCCTTCATGTGGTCAGAAAGTTTGCCTGACATGGGCTTGACCGAAGGTTTGTTTTGATCGTTGAAGGGGCTAGGTAATGTTTGTGACTCAATCTTAATTGATTTTGATTTTCTCATTATTACCGAACGGTTACAAACCATAGTAAAATGCTTTGGCGGTCAAAATACGCAAAAAAAACGCCCAGTATCTCTACAAGGCGTTTTGATATTAAACGTCGCAAAAGACAACTACAGGGCCGTTTTACCCATCAGCCACATTTCGCCTTGCGGCTGTGGATGGCCGCCTTTGTCTTCGAGGGTGACAGCAAATGCCTGAGCCCCTGTTACGTCAGGGATGCTCTGCTCAATGATCATTTGGTCATCAGCCCCCATCTTGACGATGCCTAGGTCCACTGGTTTGCCAGCGACGATTGCCCATAGTTGCAGGTCTTTATTGGCAGGGACGGCAGGCAGGTTTTTGACCCCTAGCTGGACCATTTTCTTGTGCGGATCCCAAACGACTAGGACTTCGGCATCCTTGGCGCCGTTTAGGCCACCCATCACAGTGCGAGGCATAGCAGGGTCGGCAGCCATGGCAAGCTGGTTGGAC
>CANHWS010000324.1 GCA_947464365.1 Cytophagaceae bacterium
ACCATGTTCTTGGATAGGCCTGGCCAGACCAGCTCCTTAGCTTACGAATATTATGTCGAGCTTGATAACCTTTGTGGACGTACCAGCTCTGGTGGTGTTGCCCAGTCTAGCCTCCGCCTAATCGGTTCTGGAAGCAATGCAAACCAGACTAGCGCCTTGACCTGGAATGCCTACACTGGCTGGACCGGTGGTGTCGAGCGTTATGAGATCTATCGCAAACTCGATACTGAATTGAATTGGAGCTCAACGCCGTATGCCACTGTTGCTGGTAGCGTCACCCGTTGGCAAGCCGCCAATGGTGGAGATGCCTTTAGCCAACAGTACCGCATTGTTGCAGTAAAACGCAACTCCTCAGTTCGTGCCCAGAGTAACGAGGTGCTACTCCAGTTCGAGAACAAAATCAGCGAGTGGAATACCATCACCCCTAACAACGATGGCAAAAACGACGCATTCGTTGTTGACAACCTAGAGCTCTACGGCAAGTACGAGATCCGGATCTATAACCGCCATGGCCTAGAGATCTTTACCAGTGCCGACTATCGCAACGATTGGAAAGCCGATGGCCAACCTGCGGGCACCTACTTCTACATCCTGAAGGTCGAAGGTGCACGCGCCCAGACCCTCAAAGGTTGGATAGAGGTCGTCAAGTAGGTCCAGCCTTATAGATTGATGTTTTTATTGTTCAGCTTCCTTGCTGATGATTGGTTTATGCAAACAAAGCCCTCCCTATCGGAGGGTTTTGTCGTTGATAAAGTAACAATGTACGATGCCTATGCGCTGGTTTGTCTGCTGCAGTTGGTCTTTAGGAATTCTGATTGTAAAAGCTAACGTGCAGTAGTTTTTGCTCGAGGTCGAACTTTTTGATCCCACCGTTCGTATTTATCCGTAACTTGGTCTAGTAAGCCAATCTGCAAACAACCATGGGGGCAAGTGACGAGATTAAGGACTGGGCAAAACAAACCATTGAGACGCTAGTCAGCCAGAATTACCGGATAGCGGAGGCCCTTCATTTTCTTGGCATTCGGTTTCAGGACTATGCTAATTATACCTGGGAGGAGCTTTGCCAAGCCCGTGGCCTTCAGCCTGATGTCTTGGTGCGCGAAATGCAAGTAGTTGGCCTCAACCCCAGCGCCAACAATCTTGAGCTGATCCAGTACCCGGCAGAGCTGGTATTGGCCTATCTGCGTCATGCCCACCACCAGTTTATCAAGGTGCGGTTGCCCTTTATTATGCAGCTTTTGGACCAAACCGATTGGTTGGCCCTGCCAGCAGAGTCCCCTGTGCAGGATCTGAAGATTGTATTCCCAGACTTTGCTCAGGACTTTATCTGGCATATTTATGAGGAAGAGGATGAGCTCTTTGGCTATATCGACCTTTTGATATCAGCTGTAAAGGGGCAGGCCAAGCATAGCCAGGTGTATTTTGCAATGGAGAAGCAGTGTATCCACCATCATGCATCTGACCACGAAGCCCATGATGGCGAAATGCGTGGCCTACGTCAGATGACGAATAACTTTACACCCGAACCAGACGCCCCACTGAGTATCAAGGTGCTGTTTGCAGAGCTTGCCACCTTAGAGCGTGAGCTGATGGTCCATGCCAATATCGAGAACCGTATTTTGTTCCCCAAGGCCCTGAAGTTAGAGCATGAGGTGCGTTACCATGTTTTGTTTAGGTCTCGCCTTAACTAAGGATTAATGGGCAGAATCTTGGCCATCGACTATGGTCTCAAACGCACGGGCATCGCAGTCACTGATCCTCTCCAGATCATCGCAAGCCCGCATGATACCGTCCCTACACAGGGGCTTATGGCTTGGCTTGTGGCCTATCTAGCCAAGGAACAAGTAGATGTTTTGGTGGTTGGCTGGCCCACTAACACCGACGGCAGCGCCACCGATACCACACCACATGTTGCCGGATTGATCAAACGGTTAGAGGCCGCACACCCCACGATACCCGTCCGGAAGGTCGATGAACGATTCACGACAGCATTGGCTCACCGCTCTTTACGGATGACAGGTGCCAACAAGAAGGTACGGCATGACAAAGGACTTGTGGATAAGGTTAGTGCTGCCATTATTTTGCAGTCTTATCTGGAGTTGAGTCAATAGGTTAAAGGGCAAAAATGCCTCTGGTCTAACTTTGTTTTTTGCCTATTTATGGTCCTTAACACTACGGTCATCACCTAGTAATTATCTGGACCCACTTCTGTTTTTTTGTAGGTAATTTTACTCATTTCGTCATGACTATTGTGGTGCTTCGTCGTAGGTGGTACTTAATTTGACAAAAAAAAATTTGTGCTTGTTTTGTGGGCCACAAAAAGTCGTTAATTTTATGGCCATTTAGGATGAACTCGAATATTTTTGGTGTCAATTGCATAATCCTGCTAGTGAATTTTAGCTAATTGTGTTTTTTGGTATCTCAAACGATGATCATATATGACCAAATCAAGATCAAATTGTGATCTGACGTGTGGTTGTTGTTAAATCGTTATGCTCGAGGTCAATCCAAAGTTGTACACTAACCAACCAAAAAAATATGAAACAGGCTTTACGCAACTTCGTTGTTGGGCGTGCCCTTAGGTCAATACTATTGGCCTCGATTGCCATCATCGCGACCTTATCGGATGCCTCTGCCCAGAATGCCATCATCGGCTCAGGGTTTAGCACCGGCTGGTGCAACCCTACTCGTAGCCCTGGTTGTGGATCCTCAAACATAACCTATCCATTTTCCGCAGGTCTTGGAACTAGCCGTATCGCAACCTTTCCGAGCAACAATAGCGGCAACCGGTATTTCAGGCTGATCCGGGGTTGGACTGGTGGGGGCTGTTTTGACGGCAACGATACCGAATATGGTCCATCAACTAACAGTGATTTCCAGATAACATCATTCGGTACAGTGCCATCTACTGGGACGACCAATGGCAACGGTGCTTGGTTCGTGAACGACAATGGCGGGACTGGCCGTAACTACATTATTAAAACCTTTAGCCCTTGTAACAGCCTACGTTGGACGATGTTCTATGTGCAGGGTGCGGTTCAGACGATTTCGAGCGTGACACGTGATAAGTCAACCATCTATCCTGGCCAATCAGTCACAATCACTGCTGGGATGTCAGCTGCCTTGTCCACTGGACAGAGTGTTTATTGCCGATATACTACTGATAATTATTCCACAAGTACGATCGTACAAATGACCTTAGTTAGTGGGTCAAATTATGCTGTCACGACCCCTGCTTATGGTGCTGGCACTAATCTGTCTTACTACTGTTTCACATCGGGCAGTGGCCTGACCATCGCAGCTAGTGATATTGATTTCTACGCAATCAATATCAACAACAATGGTGGGGCCAACTACAGCTCAACAGTAGCGAGTGCTTGGGTGACTGCAGGACCTGGCAACTCCAACACCCCAGCAACTTGGGCAGGTAGTGTGGTACCTGTCACCGGTCAACCTGTCCAGATCAGCCATGCTGTAACGCTCAATGCCGACATGACTGTTTCCGGCCTTACCATCAATAGTGGTGGCAGTCTTACAACCACCAATAACACAATCAACATCAATGCTGGTGGTGCCTTGGTCAACAATGGTACGTTTAATCCTGGTGGTGGTACCGTCAACTTCGTTGGTGCTGGTTCTGTCTCAGGCACAGCCTGTACGTTCAACAACCTGACGATCAACACCGGTCAACTAACGTTATCAACAGCCCCAACAGTCAACGGGACCTTGACGGTCAATGGTGGTAACCTAGACAATGCCGCCAATAATATTACTTACGGAGCGTCTAGCACCTTGCTTTACAATGCAGCAGGAGGCTATACCATCTTTAAAGAGTGGAACGCAACTGCTGATGGTGTAGCGGGTTCTGGTCGGCC
>CANHWS010000325.1 GCA_947464365.1 Cytophagaceae bacterium
ACGGTTGAGTAGAATAACCTTGTTCCTTTACAATTGTAGTTCTAATAATGCTACCCGTAGAATCTACCAACTGAAAGACAAATCCACCACGATCAGGGATGGTATTAAAATCAATAACATCAGTAACAACAGCTAATGTCCTATCATCTACCTTGACAACGCCCTTACCATAGCCTGCATAGCCTAATGGTCTAGTCCATAAAAGCCTTCCATCACTTCCAATTTTGGCTATATGGCTGCCGTCGGTGGACATATTAAAGATGTTCACCGGAAAAGGTCGACCACCTCCTACAGCGTAATATCCACTAGAATCTAAACTAGTAATAGAATACAGACGATCCCAATTAGGTGTTACAGAATGAATGCGAGTCCAGACAACTTGTTGGCAAGTTGATTGGTAACCTAACAGTGTCAACAAAAGGGCAGCGATGAATTTCATAAGGCATTTGTTTTGTCTATAAGCCCTCAAGATGAGTGATACAAATTAACGCAAAGCTACTCCTTCATCCTCACCTCAATATCAGTGCGGCGGTTTTGTTGGCGGCCAGCTTTGGTGGTGTTGCTCGCGATCGGGAAGTTGAGGCCACGGCCAATGGTCCGGACACGTTCTGGGTCAATGCCCTTGATCTCGAGGTAAGCCTTGATGGTTTCGGCCCGACGGACTGATAGGCGCTCATTGGCCTCGACAGTGCCGATGCTATCCGTATGGCCATAGACGAAGATATTGGCCTGCGGGTGTAGGTTCAGGTACTCCAGCAAGCCGACCAGTTTGCGCTCTTGGTTGTTGCGCAGGTCTGCCTTGTTAAAGTCAAACTTGATGCTCTGGAGGTCTGCCACCTTAGGGTAGGACTTATAGAGCTGCCGCATGTAAGCGATCCGCTCCTCCGTAGGGCGCGAGTCCATGATTTTTTCTTCGTCGCTTTTCTCGCCTAGGGGGCGTTCGCGCTTCAGGACCTCGTTTTCGGCACGCAGGCGGCTAAGCTCATCCCGCAGGGTTTTGACAAAGGCAGGCTCGGCCCCTTCGGCAAACATATCAAAGCCCTTGGAGGGTGCCTTTTTGCGTTTGGTGGTGGGTTTGCGGCTTTTGGCGACAAAGGTGGCGGCATCTCCATCGGCGTCCTCTTCGGACGCATCCGCCTCTTGGTTAACTGTGGTTTTATTGCCTTTGACTTTATTACCTTTCGCTGATCTGGAGCTTGCCAACACCTTATCAGCCTCGGCACGCAGACTATCAGCCTCCTTAGCTTGGCTCTGTGTCAAGCGGGATTTATCAGCCAATAGGTTGCGGAGGCTGTCAAGCTGTTTGTTGGCTTTGGCAAGGGCAAGCGCTTGGGCATCCTCGGCCTCCTTTTGTAGGATTTTGGCAGGGGTCGTGACGGTGGCATAGAAGATGTCAGTCATCAAGGCTTGCTGCCCACTGTCCGATACATAGACGGCATACTGGGCATTGGGGGCGATGCGGAAATAGGCATCAAATCCCTTGGTGTTGATGGCTGGGCCAAGGTTTTCGGGCGTGGACCATTTGGTATAGCTATCATCCTGGGCCACAGACCTGAAGACATCAGCACCACCTAGGCCCTTATGCCCAGTGGAGGCGAAATACAGGGTACGTCCGTCAGGGTCTAGCCAAGGGGCAAACTCAATGCCGCTGGTGTTGATGACGCTGCCCAAGGAGATAGGCTCAGAGAAGCCGCCAGTATCGAGCTTGAAGCTCACGAATAGGTCCTCGTTTTGGTTAGCATTCGGGATACCCTTTGCGTTTGGAGCTGGTGTTGGTTTGGCATTGCTGGCCGTAACCTGGCCGCTGTTGGTGCTGGATACAGCACTCGGGATAGCAGCTATGAATAGAATGGACTCATCAGCAGACAACGAATAGCCCGTGAAGGATAACTCGGGGTTCAGCCCAGGCAGTTTAATGACCTTAGGGGCCGACCAGTCCTTGATAAACTTGAGCGAATAGCTCAGGCCCGTCGTCATGAGTTTCTTTTTCGGGATATAGGCATTGTTGAGGTAGAGCATTAGGCCACCTGCGGCAACATGGCTAACGGCATTGTCATACTCGTTATTAAGGGGTTTGCCGAGATTCTGGGCGGTTTTCCATTGGCCTTTTTCGTCCAAGTCCGAGACCCAGATGTCTTGGCCACCACCTGCCCCACCGATGTTCTGCTCAGAGGCTGAGCGGGTGAAGTAGATTGTCTTTCCCGTAGGTGCGATAATGGGCATCAGCTCCTCACCGCTGGTGTTGATGGCCTTGCTAAACCGTTTGGCTTGGCTGAAGATGGGGGCCTCGGCAGGTATTGGTTTGGGTGCCAATGTTGGCGGTCCAGATTGGGCAAGTGCAAAACCCGCTATGCCCGTGCATCCATAGCACAATAGCAAGAAGAACCGCAGCGGCAGAATATTATTGATCGGGTGGAGGGCAAATGGGGCCATAAGGCAAAGCGGTTGGGTTGGTAGGGGGATATATCGTGCCATTTGGTTGCTATTGCCAAAGGTCATTAGGGGCGAATTTTTTGGCGCGTTCGCCCCGGATCTGGTAGCCCAAGACGATCTCATGGGTGCCAAACGATTGCCGAATCTGGCTATTGAGATTCTGGTCATAGCTATACCCGACCATAAAGCCATCACCTAGCAGCATACCCGCCATGAAGGCTGCTGAAAGCCCACCACCACGGAAACTAGCACCCAACCAATAGCGGTCCTGATAGCGTGCCGTCAGGTTGACGTCATAGTTGAGCGAGGCAGTCCGGACGTAGCGCAGCATAACAGAGGGCACCAGCGAAAAGTCCTGCACGAGGGCGATCTTGTATCCGCCAGTCAAGTAGCCATGGATTTGGTCTTGGCTTTTGTCCAGCGTGACGGCACTGGTGGTCTGGTTGTACTGAGATGGGACCAGCTGCTGGGCCGAGGCACCAACAAAAAAGTCCTTACCAGCCAACCATAACCCTGCCGAGCCTGTCGGGACAAACACCGTTTGGTTATTGCGCAGGACGTCATCGGTCATGTCCTGGAGGTCCAGTTGGTTGGTATTGATGCTGTACTGGGTCCCACCAAGGCCTAGGCCACCACTAAGCTGCATATTCTGGTTCAGGGCATAGTGGAAGGCATAAGTGGCTTGTGCAGTGACAGTATTGAGGGCAGCAAAGCGGTCAAAAACAACCATCGCCCCGACGCCGTGGTGGGTGCGGTAGCCACGGTCACGTTTCATGGCCTCGCGGCGGATGGCCAAGAGTTTGTCACCTAGTTTGCCCCTGATCGGCATCCCGTTGGTAGCGGGCTCTTCCATTTGGCGCAGGCTGGCATTGGCCGTCAGGTAATAGTTGGTGGCTGGGTTCTGGACCGTGCTGTTGAACTGCTGGCGACCACCTAGCCGCAACTCCGTGCCGAAATGATGACCTGCAAGGGCGGGATTCAGCAAGAAGTTGTTCTGGTTATACTGGCTATAGAGCGACTGCTGCTGGGCTTGCGCATCTTGGCAGAAGATCAGAATGGCAACGAAGGCCCATGGCAATAACCTTAATATCAGCTGACCAGTACCTGTCAACAGCCTCCCCGTTTCTGGAGGTCTTGCAACGGATTTTCTTCGGTCAGGATAGGCAGATGTGAGGGTCAGGATCATGTTCGGTAGGCCATTTGGGCGTTGATCGGCGGAGGTTGGGATTTGGGCTTCCATGGGTTTAACGAACAAGGGTTAGGGTGCCAATGATAGGGTCAGAGCCAGGGGTCAGGATCACCTGATAGAGGTAGCCACCAGCAGGTAGCGGCTGACCCGCTCGGTTGCCATCCCATGCAGTGGTATAGCCGGGTTCACTCTCGAAGACCAGCTCGTTCCATCGGCTGAAGATCTGGACCTTGGCCGCAGGGTAGAG
>CANHWS010000326.1 GCA_947464365.1 Cytophagaceae bacterium
ACGCTGAAAGAGCGCATGTACCTACCTGCCATTGCTGCTGGCTTGGGCATCACGATCAAACACTTCTTCCGCAAGAAGCCAACGATCCGTTATCCTGAAGTGAAAAGGGAGTTTTCGCCTGTGTTCCGTGGCTTGCATGTCCTCAAACGAGATGACCAAGGTCGCGAGCGCTGTACCGCCTGCGGACTATGCGCGGTTGCTTGCCCTGCTGAGGCCATCACGATGATCTCTGCCGAGCGCAAAAGGGGAGAAGAGACCCTCTACCGTGAGGAAAAATATGCTGAGGTCTATGAAATCAACATGTTGCGTTGCATCTTCTGTGGCCTTTGCGAACATGCCTGCCCTAAAGCTGCCATCTACCTCCAGCCAGATGTCATGGCACCAGCCTTCTACTCACGCGAGGAGGTTATCTATGGCAAAGATCGCCTAGTCGAAAATGCCGACAAACGTGCCAACGCTGGCCTTGACAGGGTCAACGGAGTGCGCAAACTGTCCTGATTCAATATCCCATCACCACCGAGGCAAAGGTTGCCATCTGTGGCCCATTTGTTTATTTTTGCCGTTTCTGCAGGCCCTGCCTCAGTGGCAAATCCCTAACAGTACCGCTCCATCATGGCTGATAAGCTGTTTTACTTCCTGACTTTCCTTGCCCTCCTGAGCGCGCTTATGGTGGTCTTCAGTCGCAACCCTATCCATAGTGTGTTGTACCTGATCCTGACCTTCTTTACGCTTTCGGGGCACTATGTGTTGCTCAATGCACAGTTCATTGCGGCGGTCAACATCATCGTTTATGCTGGGGCCATTATGGTCTTGTTCCTCTTTGTGGTCATGTTCCTGAACCTCAGGTCCGAAACGCAAGAAAAGACATCCATATTGTCCAAGGTGGCTTCGGTCACGGCAGCGGGTCTCCTGATGGTGGTGCTAGTTGCTGCCCTTAAGGATGTTAACCTTGGCACTGTGCAACCTACAGCGGACTTTGACAGCCAAGTCGGCATGGTCGAGCAGCTAGGTAAGGTCTTGTTTAGCAAGTTTTTGTTACCGTTTGAGCTAGCCTCTGTTTTGTTCCTAGCCGCAATGGTTGGTGCTGTGATGCTTGGCCGTCGTGAACCTGGTGAGCAAAATACGTTCTAGTACCCATCCCCTTCAGGTTCGCAGCTGAGGAAACCAAAATTGACTTACTGACCAAATCAGCCACTAGCTGCAAGGTCTGAATACTGATATATACCCCTCCGATGGATCGTCCATCGACAACATTGCCCCGCTAGCAGACGATGTTAGCTTAACCCAATAAAGATTATGCAGATACCTGAGGTAATGCGGACTGTGCCCCTGGAGTACTACTTGTTCTTCAGCACGGCCTTGTTTGTGATTGGTGTGTTGGGGGTGCTTACCCGCCGCAACGCCCTGGTCATCTTTATGTCCGTGGAGCTGATGCTCAATGCTGTCAACCTTTTGTTGGCTAGTTTTTCATCCTACCGGCAGGACTCTGTTGGGCAGGTATTCGTGTTTTTCATTATGGCTGTGGCTGCTGCTGAGGTCACCGTTGGCCTCGCGATCATTGTCATGATCTACCGCAACACCAAGTCAATCGACGTCCAGCTGCTTAATAGGCTCAAAGGCTAGGACATCAATACATCACCCATCACTCTCCAGGTTCATCCCGATCCCATTAGTCGGCAACCGAAACAGATATGAACGCAGAAGCATCCGAACTGGCCCTTGAGTTAGCGCTCATCCCGCTGATCCCGCTCATCGGCTTTATCATCAATGGCTTGGGCTTCGGCAAGCTCAACAAAACCGTCGCTGGTTGGCTCGGTACGCTGGCTGCCGTCGGTTCGTTTGCCAACACCTTGCATGTGGTGCTAGAGCATTGGGGTCAAAGCCTCACGGTGGACTACTTTAGCTGGATCAGTGTAGGTAGCCTTGATATCCATTTTTCCTTCCTGCTCGATCCTCTGAGTTCGATCATGCTCTTGGTCATCACGGGTGTTGGCTCGCTGATCCATATCTACAGCATGAGCTATATGCACCATGACGAAGGGTTTGGCAAGTTTTTCGCTTTCCTGAACCTGTTTTTGTTCAGCATGTTGCTGTTGGTGATGGGTAGCAACTATGTCGTGATGTTCATCGGCTGGGAAGGTGTTGGTCTTTGTTCGTTCCTGCTGATTGGGTTCTGGAACAAGGTGCCAGCCTACAATGCTGCTGCCCGTAAAGCCTTTGTGATGAACAGGATCGGTGACCTAGGGTTTTTGCTAGGCATCTTTATCCTGATTGCCTTGTTCGGCTCTGTCGAATTCGGCGTGATTTTCCCGCAAGCTGCCGCTGTTTTGACACCGAATAGTGGTGTTGCTATTGCCCTTACGATGTTGCTATTCGTCGGTGCGATGGGTAAGTCAGCTCAGTTGCCACTCTATACTTGGCTGCCTGATGCGATGGCTGGCCCTACACCTGTATCTGCCCTGATCCACGCTGCGACGATGGTAACGGCAGGTATCTATATGGTTGTTCGGAGCAATGTCTTGTACGTTTTGGCTCCATCCACACTTGAGTTTGTTGGTTGGATTGGCCTTGTTACTGCCTTGGTTGGTGCGGCTATTGGTTTGTTCCAGAACGACATCAAGAAGGTATTGGCTTATAGTACCGTCAGCCAACTTGGTTTGATGTTCTTGGCCCTTGGTGTTGGCGCCTTCAGCTCAGGCATGTTCCACGTCGTGACGCATGCCTTCTTCAAAGCCTTGTTGTTCTTAGGTGCTGGTAGTGTAATCCACGCCATGAGTGACGAGCAAGACATCCGCAAAATGGGTGGGCTCAAAGGCAAATTGCCAGTGACCTTCGCCGTTTTCCTGATTGCAACAATCGCCATTTCGGGCATCCCGCCATTTGCTGGCTTCTTTAGCAAGGACGAGATCTTGTCTCATGTCTACGAGCATAGCAAACTGATGTGGGGCCTAGGCCTGTTGGTTTCGTTCATGACTAGCTTCTATATGTTCCGCCTTGTGTTCCTGACCTTCTTTGGCGGATTCCGTGGTACTGAGCACCAGAAACACCATCTACACGAGTCGCCTTGGCTTATGCTAGGTCCGCTAGTAGTACTGGCTGGATTGTCTATGGCTGGTGGACTCCTTGGTCTGCCACCTGTCCTGAGCCATAGCAACTGGATGGCCGATACCTTAGCTCCTATTTTTGAGCACGCCAAGGCCGTTAACGCTGGCCTTTTCGGACATGGTAGCATGACCCATGAGACCGAGTGGATGCTGATGGCTGTAAGCACCGTGGTGGCTTTGGTGGCCTTTGCGGTTGTGGCCTTTACTTTCGGCGGTGGTAAAAATGTACCTGCAGCTGAGGGTAGCCCAATCAACCCGGTGCAGAAGCTGGTCTATAACAAGTTCTACGTAGATGAGCTTTATGGAGCTGTTATCATCACGCCAATAAAGGCATTTGGCGAGTACCTCTATGCCGTGATCGAGTACCTCATTATCGACCTTTTGGTCAATATTGTAGGTTGGTCTGCCACCGTTGGCGGCAGGGCCTTACGTCGTCTCCAGACAGGAATTGTGAGTTTTTATGTGTTACTGATGGTGCTAAGTGTTGTTGCACTTGCCCTTATCGGTTTCACGATCAAATCCTGAGTCTCCTAATCCTTACCTAACAGAATAGCCCATTTACGTCTGACAAACCTGACCGATCCGTACGGGTCTCATTGAATCCCCCGCAACGTCCATCAGCCCAAACAGGCCAAACGCATACCCGATGATTACGCTACTCTTGATCTTATTACCATTACTAGCAGGGCTTGTTTGCTTTGCACTCCCAGGCAAAACGGCCCGTGGCGTAGCATTTGGCGCA
>CANHWS010000327.1 GCA_947464365.1 Cytophagaceae bacterium
CTTGTTTGGGGCTCGAGCGGCTCTAACACCTCAGGTATAGGCCTGTTTAAGTTGCTTAACGTAGTAAAAAGGTCTGGCATCCTGATGGGTTTGACCAACCGCTCGATGATGCCTAGCTCATTACAGGCTTGGCTCAGCTTGGCATCATCAACGGCGCTATGGAGCAGAATAATGGGTAGGTCGGCTGGTCCAAAAAAGTTGGCTCTGATGATCCTGACCGTTTCCAGCCCATCCATATAGGGCATTTGGTAGTCCATCAGGACGGCATCAAAGGTCTGTCCGTCATCAAAAAGCTTGAGCGCATCTAGTCCATTTTTGACCTGAACGGACTGGATGTTGCACAACGACAACATTTGCACCTGGATGGTGCGGTTATTGGCATTGTCATCCACAATCAGGACCCGCTTGATGTGGTCTAGCGGTGGCCAACTTTGTGGTTCGACCTGATCGACCTTGGCGGTCAAATCAAAATAGAAGGTGCTCCCTTGGCCGACAGTGCTTTCGAGCTTAAGCTCCGACCCCATCAGGGCTAGTAGCTTGTTCGAAATGGCAAGGCCAAGACCTGTGCCACCATACTGCTTGGTGGTCGAGCCGTCAGCCTGGGCAAAGGCCTCAAATATTTTGCGCTGCATTTCGGGTTTGATCCCGATGCCAGTGTCACGAACTTCGAACCGCAAGGTATCGTGTTGCTTTTCGGACTTTAGGATGCTGATCTTGAGCTCCAACTCACCTTTCTGGGTAAATTTGGCAGCATTCCCCAACAGATTGATCAGTATCTGTGACAGCCTAACGGCGTCCACCCAAACAAACTGAGGCAAGGTGGGTGGGAGATTCAGGAGCATTTCGAGATTTTTGCCCTTGACCTGAAAGCTGATCACACTAGCCGCCCTGCTACAAAGGTCATAGAGATCGATTCGGTCGATGTCAAGGTCTAGTTTGCCAGCCTCTATTTTGGAAAAGTCCAGGATGTCATTGATGATCGAGAGCAAGGCCGAGCCTGACTGCGAAACGATGTTGAGGTATTGGGCTTGGGTATTGTCCAGACCTGTCTTGAGGACAAGGTCTGTAAAGCCAATAATGCCATTGAGTGGCGTCCTGATTTCATGGCTCATGTTGGCCAAAAATTCAGACTTGGCTTTGCTTGCTTCCTCAGCCGCTATTTTGGCCCTATGGAGCTCGTCCCGCTGTTGGCACATCACCGTGATGTCTTGGGTGTATAACATGATGCCGCCAATGGTGCCATCAAGCTGATACCATGGTCGGACTTCCCACCGGATGTATTGCTCGTGGTCCCAACCAGTTGGTGTCCAGACATCTTCGTCATTGGTGAGAACCTCGCCAGCCAGGCAGCGTTGATGGATGGCCTTCCAGTCGGCACTGATGGTCGGGAAAACATCATAGTGTGATTTGCCCACCAGATCAACCCCTGAGAATTTGTATTCATCAACCCAGCGTTGGCTGACAGCAATGTACCGGATGTCTTTGTCTAACATGGCTACCGCTGCTGGGGCATGCTCAACAAAAGCCATCAGCCGTGCCCGCTCGGTGGCTAAGGCCTTTTCGGCAAGGCGTTGGGCGGTGATGTCGGTCGCGATGCCCAGGTACCCGATGGTGTTTCTGTTAATATCCACAATCGGGGTCATGATCAAGGAAACCGTCAACTGGGTGCCATCTTTCCGCACATAAGTCCACTCACGTTGTTCGGACCCATCGACTATGGCCATTGTGGTCAGGACCGCATAGCCACTGATTGCCTCATCAAGACCTGATGACAGCTCATGTCCGCGGGCCGCTAACTCAGCGTTTAAGTGGTAGGTTAGCGGGCTCTGGATGCCGATCATTTCGTCAGGGCTGAAGCCTAGCATCAGCTCTGCTCCATGGTTAAAAACCGTGATCAAACCATCTAGATCCGTAGCAACGATACAAACCTCAGAGGCCGCATGCAGCACATCATCCAGGATTTTTTTGGACCTAGCCCGTTCGATCTCGGCCATCTTCTGGCTATTGATGTCCTGAAAGGTGCCATAGATACGGGTGCAGATACCATTTTCGAGCATTGCACTTCCCTTGGAGCGCACCCAAATTAGCTCACCCTGGTTATTGATGATCTGGAGCTCTAGGTCCCAGTCTTTCCCTGTCGCAATGGCTTGGTTAACCGCACGGGCTATTTTCTCCCGATCCTCACCTTCGCGATAGAAATTAATACTACTCTCGATGTCTGGTACATACTCTGGGCCGACGCCATGGATTGCATAAGTTATGTCGGTCCATTTTATGGTTTGGGTCGTCATGTCAATGTCCCATCCACCAACACGGGCCACGTTGCTAGTTTGCTCCAACAGGTCCTTGGTGCGTGCCAGGTCTTGCTCTAGCTTATGCCTTTGTGTGATGTCGATTGCATTGCCAATCACGTATTGGTTGCCGTCCTTGTCCACTTCCAGGACGTTATTATACATCCAGATATGGTGCGCGCCATTTTTGGCGATCGTAATCATTTGACCTTTGTACCTACCCTTAGTAACAATGGTGTCTAGGTATTGCCGGACCTGAGTATGAATTTTTGGCGGTGTACAATCAAATAATGATTTGCCTACCAACTCCTCTACTGAATAACCAAGGGCATTCGCCCCTGCATTGTTGACGGTCAGGAACTTGCCATCAAGCCCGTGGGTACACATCAAACCTTGCGAGTTCTCGAAAAAGATCCGGAGCCGCTCTTCACTTTCGGCAAGGCGCCGCTCTTTCTCGATATCCTCGGTGATGTCGCGGGCAATGCCGAATATGTTGTTCGTATTGGCCTCGGGGGTGGCGTTCCATTGCAAGGTGTGGTAGGTACCATCTGCCGCTTTGTACCGATTAATAAAATTCGTGGTCTGGCTGCCTTGCCCTAATAGCTGCATGGCTTCGGCGGTAGCAGCCCGATCTTCAGGATGAATAAGGTCAATAAAGGAGGATTGAAATAGGTACGCATCCTGCCAACCCAAAATGCGGCTAAACGAGGGATTGACCCATTTGAAAAAGCCATCCGTACCCGCAATGCAGACTAAGTCATTAGAGAGGCGAAAAAGAGACTCGAATATCCTGAACTCCTCGCGCTTGCGGTTCTCGATGACCAAGGCCATCACTTGGTCCGCCAGTAGGATGAGTGCCTTTTGCTGGACAGGTGTTAGGGTCTTGGGTTTGAAGTCAATGACACAGAGAGTCCCGAGTGTAAAGCCCGCAGGGTCATTGAGGGGGTAGCTGGCATAAAACCGGGCCTTGGGTGGCCCCTTTATATGCTGATTATCCGTAAAGCGCTTATCAAGGGTGGCATCATCAATGACTAAGGCCTCAGAGCTATCGATCACGTACTGACAAATAGACTGCAGACGTGGGACAGCACTATGGCTGACACCTACTTTAGATTTAAACCACTGGGTGTCCTCACCCACAAAGGAGACCAATGCAATCGGCACCTCGCAAATGATGGAGGCAAGCTCTGCAATTCGGTCAAAAGCGGCGTCCGGTACGGTGCCAATTATATTATACTGCTGTAGCGCAAGTAGGCGCTGCTTTTCGTTGGGCGACATAGGTAAGCAATATTTGCTTCAGACAGAGCCAAAAGCAAATAGAAAGGACTCTTTGGGATTATAAACGTCAGCTTCTTGGTTTGCCAAATTCAGGAATTGGCAAGACCCAATTTAGTCAGGTTATAGCAACTTTAGATATCCTATTTCAGCCCACTCACAAAGGCCTCAAACGCACCATAGAACTTGGCACTATCTAGTATAGAAGCAGTTATGTGGTCTCCACGCAAAGGCACCATGCTTTTGGCCGAGGTGGCGGCCGCTAA
>CANHWS010000328.1 GCA_947464365.1 Cytophagaceae bacterium
CAAAGACTCAAGTGCAGACCGAAGTGCTTTGACATCTGGGTGCGGGGCCGAGGCTGCTATCACAATGCGCTCCTTGCCGTCAATAACATCGATATAGAGGTTAACTTGGTTGTTGTCCTTGCTATACTCCCCTGCAAGTGGGACCAAGGAAAGGACATAATGTTGCTGCCCTGCAGTGGTGGCTGGTACGGTTAAGTTCAGCTCTGTGATGCCAGACTTGGACCCAAAACGCACAATCTGACTAACGATCTCCGCACCATCTTTACTAAGGACTAGCCGAGATGTTTGGCCCTGATAACCATAGTTGGACAGTACGGCCTGGACCATAAACTTATTCCCCAAATAGCTGATCCGGTTATAGTTTACTGCCTTGATGCTCAGGTCTTGTTTTGGGATGGTATCGCCAATGCCAACAGTGTAGATGGGCACACGGCTAGCCACAAAATCTGGAGATGTACCTTGGTTGTAAAGGCCATCAGACACCAATACGATCCCGCTCAGGTGGCGATTCTCGAAGTCGTTACGGATTTTGGTCAGGAAACCACTTAGGTCTGAAGTGCCAGCATTGTAGGTTAATGCAGCTAATGTTGGGTCAGCGGTTTGGTTGGCACTACCCTTCTGTTCGCTCAGCCGACGGATCTCAGTGCTGATGCCAGCCTCTTGCAACGTATTGGTGGCTTTAACCAAGCCAGCTTTGAGCTCGGCACGAGCGGCATCTGTGGTGCCGATTTTGATCGACTCGCTATCGTCAATGG
Organism: Cytophagaceae bacterium; assembly: GCA_947464365.1. Lineage (GTDB taxonomy): Bacteria > Bacteroidota > Bacteroidia > Cytophagales > Flexibacteraceae > CANHWS01. The sequence continues at coordinate 756 of CANHWS010000328.1, forward strand.
CAATCACCAATTTGGGCTGATCGGTAACAGTCGAGGTATAGCGCAACACTGGCTGGAGCAGCAATAACAGCAAAGCGAGGGCCACAACAAAACGCAATCCCGCCAAAGCTCCCCTCAGTACCTTGCCATAGGTACGCCCCTCAGATGAGGCCCCGTATAGTAGCCATGCATAGCCTAGGGCAAGCACAAGGCAAGCCAGCGACCACGGCCACGGAACTTGTGTATAGAGTTGAATTTTATCCATGCTGGAGCTAAAACCGATCGGCTAAGTAGGATGGGGGCACCATCTGCAGTTAGTTGGCTGATCCACCAAATTGGTTGCTATTGGTACACCAGCCGATGACCAGCCCAAAACTAACATAAACTGGCCATTAAGCAGGTCTATGATGTCCAAAGAGGGTGTTAATGTCGCTTCGGTTGCACAAGGCACTTGCTAGTTCCCCAAGTCAGGCTGATGTTGGATTGGTCTGTAGTTAGCAAAATCAGAGTAGATCTGCCCACAAATCCGGGTTAGGCAAAGGGCTTATGTCGTAATATTGCGCCACGGGCAATACAACCTTTAAGCAAGAGCCCACCACCTCAACCAACCTCATACTCCCCAAGTCAATATGGCAAAGTTCGGCGTCGTCGTTTTCCCAGGTAGCAATTGTGACGAAGATATGGTGTTGGCACTGCGGTTTGTGGCACCAGAGGCTGAAGGCCATCAGGTCATCAAACTATGGCACAAGGACCATGACTTGCAAGGTGTGGATGTTGTAGTCCTACCTGGCGGGTTTAGCTATGGTGACTATTTAAGGAGCGGTGCCATCGCACGTTTTAGCCCCATCATGACGGAGGTCATTAACTATGCAGCCAAAGGCGGCTACGTGATGGGCGTTTGTAATGGGTTTCAGATATTAGCAGAAGCAGGCCTAGTACCAGGGGCTTTGCTCCACAACACAGGCCGCAGCTTCATCTGCCGCAATGTGAATGTAACAGCCACCACAACCAACTCGCCCTTTAGCGCCGAGGCTGTTCCTGGCCAGGCCTATACCATCCCGATCGCTCATGGAGAAGGACGCTTTTTCATCAATGCAGACGGCCTTAAATCCCTTCAGGATAATGACCAGATCATCTATCAATATTGTGATGCCAATGGCCAAATAACCGATGAAGCCAACCCGAATGGATCTGTGTTTAACATTGCGGGTGTCAGCAACAAAGCTGGCAATGTATTTGGCATGATGCCCCACCCTGAGCGTGCTGCCTCTGCCCTACTCGGTAATACCGATGGACTTGTGGTGTTGAAAGGGTTATTGATGAGAGTGGGGGTATAAGCCGTTCCAATTTATTACTACGATTACATAAAAAACCAGCTGGATGTCTTTTTGATGACTTCCAGCTGGTTTTTTGGTTTAGATCCAGATTGGCAATACGTCTCTACTGCTTCACAAACTTGGTTGGCCGTAAACTAGTCGCTTCAATCCAATAGGTGCCAGCTGCAAGGTCTGTTAAGTCCAGTATGGTGGTACCAGTACTAATGGCTTGATGTAGGACAACTTGCCCCAGCACATTCCGAATTTGGATATTGCGCTGACTTGCAACCCCAAAGTCTAGGTTTAGCAGGCCTGAGGTGGGATTCGGGTAAACCATCAATCGGGACTGGGCAACAACCGGAAGCTCCGTCAAAACTGAAAGGATAGGAGATGTCGCATCACATCCCTCTGGTGTTGTAACTGTCGCGGTATAGTTCCCTGTCTGGGTGATCGTCAAGCGGGTGCCATTTCCAACTACAGGATTACCATTGAGCAACCAAGTAATCGTAAGGCCAGGAAGGGCAACTATGCTGAGGGTATCAGCAGATCTAGTAATTGTTGGTGCCGTAGGCAAAGGATTCACCGTTACAACAGTAGCCGCGCTTACTAAACTGGTGCAAGTCCCTGCAATCGTTTGGACGGTATAGCTGCCACCTGTAGTCACATCGATGGTACGAGTCGTGGCATTGTTACTCCATAGGTAGGTCAGGCCAGTGCCTGTTGGGGCTTCAAGGGTGACGGAGCCTCCTTGGCAGAAGGTAGTGGCTCCGACTGCTGTGATTGTAGGCAAGGTTGGTACTGGGTTCACCGTAACAATAGTAGCCGCGCTTACGGAACTAGTACAAGTCCCCGCAATCGATTGGACAGTATAAGTTCCTCCTGTGGTTACATCAATGGTACGGGTCGTAGCATTGTTGCTCCACAGGTAGGTGAGGCCAGTGCCAGTTGGAGCTTCAAGGGTGACGGAGCCGCCTTGGCAGAAGGTGGTTGCTCCAACTGCTGTGATTGTAGGCAAGGTCGGTACAGGATTCACCGTAACAATAGTAGCCGCGCTTACGGAACTAGTACAAGTGCCCGCAATCGTTTGGACGGTATAGCTACCCCCAGCGGTTACGTTAATGGTGCGAGTGGTGGCATTATTGCTCCACAGGTAGGTTAAGCCAGCGCCAGTTGGGGCTTCGAGGGTTACGGTGCCGCCTTGGCAGAAAGTTGTTGGGCCATTAGCTGTGATGTTAGGCAAGGTCGGTACAGGATTCACTGTAACAATAGTAGCCGCGCTTACGGAACTAGTACAGGTACCTGCAATGGTCTGGACTGTATAGCTGCCTCCAGTGGTCACATCAATGGTGCGGGTCGTGGCATTGTTGCTCCAGAGATAGGTCAAGCCAGTACCTGTTGGAGCCTCAAGAGTGACAGTGCCGCCTTGGCAGAAGGTAGTGGCTCCGACTGCTGTGATTGTAGGCAAGGTCGGTACAGGATTCACCGTAACAATAGTAGCCGCGCTTACCAAACTGGTGCATGTCCCCGCAATGGTTTGGACGGTGTAGCTGCCACCAGAAGTCACGTTGATGGTGCGGGTTGTGGCATTGTTGCTCCACAGGTAGGTCAGGCCAGTGCCTGTTGGAGCCTCAAGAGTGACAGTGCCGCCTTGGCAGAAGGTAGTGGCTCCGACTGCTGTGATGGTAGGCAAGGTCGGAACAGGATTCACCGTAACAATAGTAGCCGCGCTTACCAAAC
>CANHWS010000329.1 GCA_947464365.1 Cytophagaceae bacterium
CTGCACCCACTACCTCCGCCACTGGGAAGTAGATGGCATAGATCAGGACCGAGCGGATATTGGCCTTTTTGTGCTGCACGTTGATGGCATCAAACTTCCGGAACTCGCGGTCCTCAGCGCTAAACAATTGGACGATGTTCATGCCCGTAATATGCTCTTGGACGAAGGTGTTGAGGTTAGCCACCGCCGCACGCACATCGTTGAAAGTCTTCTTGAGTTGCTCTTTGAAGATATAGGTACTGACAAGCAACACTGGGAATACGGACAAGCTGATTAGCGTCAAGCGCCAGTCGGTATAGAACATAAAGCCCAAAATAAAGCCCAGCTGAAGGAGGTCGCCCGCCATAGCAGCCAGCCCTTCGGTAAAGACATCACTCAGGGTTTCGACATCCGAAATATTGCGGGTGATCAGGCGGCCAACTTGGTTTTGGTCAAAGAACCGCAAGCGCAGCTGAAGCACATGGGCGTATAACCGCACTCGGATGTCTCGGATGATGGTCTGCCCCATCCAACCCGAGGTGTAGGAGTAGATATATTGGCCCACGGACTGCACCACCAACAGCACAATCAGGTAGATGGTCATCTTGACTAGGCCCGGGAAGTCCCCATTGGCGATGTTTTTATCCACCGTGTCCTGTATAAGCAAAACCCGCAAAGGAGCCAAGACCCCCAACACGATCGTGAGGAAGATCAGGCCATAAAACTTGCCCTGATAGGGCTTCACAAATCCGTAGAGGCGCCTGAGGGTGACGGTATCAAATATCCGCCCCGCTACTTTTTTGTCTTTGCTTTTGTCGTCAGTGTTCATAGTGTGGCCACAAAGGTAATGCTTTTGGTGGCCAATGCCTTATGGTCTATTGGCGGGTAAGTGGGCCAGATTTGCGATTGCAGTGAAAGCATCCGCCTAACAAGGTGAGCCTAGTCTAGGGTTTGCCTCTAGTGGCCCACCACATCCCCTCGGACATGAAAAAAGCTAGCGGAAGCCGCTAGCTCTTTTGCCCAATGGTTAACAGGTCTATGATTTAAACTTTCTGAGTTCAGGTATAGATACTAGATGGAGGGGGATTGGTAACCGAGTGGGGGTGGATATTTTGTTTGGGCTACCAGAGGCTCTTAGGAAAACCTTACCATTTACGAGCAAGTAGCGGACCTACCCACCCCCCGCTTGCTACCATCCTGTAACACCAACTGATCTGGATAACTGACCATAATCGGATGTTATCAACAAACCATTTCAAGATCAGAAATAAAGGATCCCAGTTGCCCACAAAGGACCTATATCAGTGGCAATTGGCATGAGATTGAATGTGATTTATAGTCATTCACATCCCTTAGGACCGTATTTCTTGTCAAGTCAAAAACCGCCCTATTATGCACCAGAGGCCATTTAGGAATGTGATTCACATGTGAATAGATTCACAAAAGTGCGCAGAGCCTCCCCACAGAAGCACCGACAAGTTGTTGATACCCTAAATTTGTAACTGGATACTTTTCATCCCGAGCAACCTTAACCCTTTTCCAAAATGTTCCTTAAAACCATCCTAGACATGGGCAGAAAAGCCATGCCCTTTCTGAGCAAACGAAGCTCACGATCAACACCCCTACTGATATCATTAGCAAGTGTCTTTGTCGCCTCATTATTGTGGGGACAGACTAGTGCTCGTGATTGCACCTCAGATGTTCCAGCAGCCACTGTCTTGACTGTTAATACCCCACCTACTAGCTTTGTCTTCACAGGCACGGGCAACTGGTCATCAGCTGCCAACTGGTCCACTGGCACTGTCCCTACATCATCGGACTCTGCCACTATTGCCCCTGGCGCAATTGTAACCCTCACCCAAAACAGACAGATACGTTCCATCTTGATCAGTGCGGGTGCCACCCTGAACCATAACGCCAACTTTACCCCTTTTGATGTCCTTAACGTATTCCACAACCTGGGCACTGTGACTTTTGGTGGGCAATTCAACAGCATCAGGATTGGAAATCTCGGTCTCAATGACCCTGCCACTAGGATGAACCCTTCAGTTATTAAGGGCAATAGCTTTACGATTGACGTCCTACAATGCGCAAACAACGTCAAAACAGAGGTGGACCTTAACATCAGTAGTTTTTTGATTTTGGGTGGTAATACTTTCGATGCCAACAACAAACGCGTCATACTCAAATCAACTGCTAGCAATACGGCCAAATTTATCGGATCTGGTGGCACGCTAATCAATGCTGGAAACTTCACGGTCGAGCGCTACATGGATCCTAGCCTTACCTCTGGTGGTGGTGCTTGGGTTTGGGTTGGTGCCCAAACACAAGGCCAAACGGTGAGCCTATGGTCAGCCAACAACCCATATACTGCTGCCACCTACACCACCCCAAATGTTGCCACTGGGTCGTCGCTCCACAGTTTTGATCCTACTTTTACCTTGGCTGGTGCTAATGGCTATCGCAAGCCAACGAGCCCAACTCAAGCAGCTTCTGTAGGGGTTGGCCACAGGGTTTGGTTCAGGACCAATGAGTTCTTCAATGGGCCTAGTGCTGGTGTCTGGAAATCAACTGGTGTGCCTAAAACTAGCAGCCATACCTTCCCACTGAGCTATTGTGCAGGTAGCAACTGCGCAAGTGGTGGCACAGCCACAGAAAATGGCTGGAACTTGATCGCTAACCCCTTTGCTGCCACCATCAACTGGAACAATGCCTCGGGCTGGACCAAAACCAATGTCCACAGCGCCATCTATATCTATCGCCACAAATTTGCCAACACCGCCTCTTACAACAATGGAGTTGGTGTCAATGGTGGCAGCCAACTGATTCCGTCTGGACAGGGCTTTATGGTTTGGGCCAACAACGCCAATGCCAGTCTAAGTGTTACTGAAGATGCTATAGAGTTTATCGAGAACACTGCAGTGAAACGTCAAGGCTCTGCCTCAGACGTCCTGAAGCTCAACATCTCAAGCAGCAATGCTGACCTGCAAGACCAGATTGCCCTTCGTTGGGATGCAGCAGCTACAAATGGTTTTGATAGCAACCTCGAGGCCAACAAGATGACCTCTGCAAACGGTGTTAACTTGTCATTCTTGAACGGAACAGCCCCAATGGCCATCATGGCTGAGACATTGCCAACCGCCACCACAAGCTATCCATTAGCCCTAACTGCCCCACAAGCTGGTACCTATACCATCAGCTTCGAGGGACTTGCTAGCCTTAGCAATCCGCAATGGTCGCTCTACCTGCTTGATAACCAAACAGGTATCAGCACGCAAGTCACTGAGACAGCTAGCTATTCATTTAGCGCTGCGCAAGGTGCTAACAATGGTCGCTTTAGCCTAGTGGTCTATCCTGCTGGTGTGACAAGCCTTGCTTCAGCTGTTAGCAACAAAGTACTGTTAGCACCTAACCCTGCTAGCAACAAAGTGACGCTACAAGTTGCAACGGCAATTAGCCAAGCCACCACGTTCCACATCACAAATGCAGTCGGCCAAGTGGTGATGACCGCAACCATGCCCGCTAACAGCACCGAGCTCAGCCTAGACTTATCAGCCCTAGCCAAAGGGGTCTATATGGTGCAGGCACCTGGTTTGGGTGTTACTAAACTGGTGAAGGAGTAACCTGCCAGCAACACAAAGTCATTGTCCTAAAACCTAATCCCAACTACGAATATTGTTTCACCCACCGGCTGAACGACGTGTCTAAACCCTAGACTTTCTATCCAAAATCCCGCCTTGCAGTTGTAAGGCGGGATTTTTCATAACTCCAATACAAGTCAAATCGACTTATTTATATACCCACAAAC
>CANHWS010000330.1 GCA_947464365.1 Cytophagaceae bacterium
ATACTCGACCTCGACGTTGTGGTTAACATCATAGTTAAGCAAGGTCTGGATGGTGTAGGCAACTGGACCAGCACTTGCATTGATGATGGTGGTATCTGTCGGAGTCTGGACAGAAACTGACGGAAAAACAGCTGGCCCAGGAACAAATGGGGTGCTGCAATTTGCCATGTAAAGCCTAGTATTGGTATTGACTGTGGCCTGATTAGGGTCTGGGTTGAGGCTGATGCTACAAGGCCCAGTGATGAGGATGGAGTCGCGTGTGCGGCTACAAATGGCATTAGGGGTAGGCTCGGCGACGTTGCCATAGCAAAATATATCTGAGCTGCCGACCCCTGCTTGAAGGAGGATGCCTGTCCCTGGGTTTGTCCCACAGCCTGCATAGATGTTATAGTTGTTCCTGACCACGACGTTTCGCATCGCATAACAGGAGCCTGTATTGGCAGCAGTGCATCCATTGACATTAGACTCGACATAGATATTTGTGACGTTATTGAGGTTATTGTCTTCTATAACTAAGTTCTGGATGTCACGCATCTTGTAGATACCGATGTAAGGACCGTCTCCATGAAGGCTGTTGCCACCGATATGGTAGTCATTAACCATCGACCCACCACAACATTCTTGCACCAAGATACCCTCGCCATCGACAGAGAGGTAATTGCTGCGATAGAATCGATGCCGATAGACTTCAATGTCGTTACTGTCCACCTGTACGGACCAGCCACTAAAGTCAATGCCTCGATTTTCGTAAGTGGCGCTTAGATTACGTTGTTTGGCAGTGCCTTGGGGGTTGAGATAAACCTCTTTGCCGTCTAGGTCAGCAATGGTATTGCGCTTAACTTTTAGGCCAAGGCCAGCAGTCATGATGCCAACACGCATCGTCTTCAGGACCCAATTATCTAGGATTTCACCACCTGTCCTAAAAAGCTCAGGTGCCGTCTGGGGTGTACCATAAAAAGCGCCGCTGCCCCTGTTTAGCCCAATACCATAATGGTCAGTATAGCTGAAGGTGGTGTATCTATTAGGGATAACAATCGGCGTGCCTAGGCTATCGGCTAGGTAGCCTGGTTGCTCGAAACTATCGTTGGTTACAGGGTTGGTGGTGTTATCTATAAAATCATTGACACGGCAGTTGGCTATGATGGCATTAGCGTAGTTCCGGACCACGATGTTGTATCCAAAGCGAAAGCTAAAGCGTTGCCAAGCGTTTTGCGTTGCAGTCGGTACGTCTGGTGAGGGCACTGCCACGTTGTTGCTCCGTACACTCAGGACCATGGCATTGATTGTGGTAGGGTTGGTGCCTTGGGATAACGATATGCGACCGCGGTTGATGTCAAAATCCACTATAGCGTTATTGAACGAATTGCTTGCCGTGATGACCTTGAAAGCCGTTGTATCGGGTGTGCCCGTACCTGAAAATGTGGGTACATATTCTGGGAAGTTAAGGCGAGAAAGTGGGCTAAAACCGCGGCTTTTAGCAACATTGTCTATAGATGGTGCCCCACGCAGGATGATGTTTGGCTTAAGATTGAAGTTGTTCTGGATGTAATAGTCTCCAGCGGGGAAGTAGATCACCCCACCACCTTGGGCAACTAGTTGGTCTTGGGCTGTGATGAGTTTTGCAAGCCAATTCGGCCCTGGGACAGTAGTAATGTCCAGCACTTGGGACCACTTAAGATTTTCGGTCCAATGGTCTGCCGGCGCACCCGGGTATATGGTACGGTACGGATTTTCAGTAGGCTGAGCGAAACTACAAATGCTAGTTAGCAGGAGGGCAAACAGCCCATAGATAGATCTTGAAATTCGTGACATTCTTGGGCGTTCTGATGATTAGCGTTTTGGAGATACGAATCTGGTGGATGCGTTTGCAAAAATAACAGCTATAAAGATCATCACCATTTACATGGTCAAAACAATCTGCATACCACCGGACTGAAAGGTAGAAAAATATAGGATCATCGCCAATGCTGATTTGGTTTTGCGCTACTGTTTGGCCTATTTGCCTCTGTACTGACGGGGCAACTAAAGCCCAAATTCATCAGGTACACTTTTGTAGCCAACTGACCTAGTTATTACTACATCAACCAACTTTCAAAAACGCTTTCCTACACAGAATTAACATGACCCTATTAGGATTAGACATCGGCAGCTCGAGCATCAAGGCTGCACTGGTAGATGCAAATACCGGTATTTGTATCGCTACGGCCACCTCGCCGGATACTGAGCTACCGATGATCAGCCACCAAACTGGCTGGGCCGAACAACATCCTGACACTTGGTGGGAGCATATCGGTATCTGTATCCAGAAGCTGAAGGCAAAGGCCCCTAAGGCAGTGGATGCCATCAAGGCGATCGGTATCAGCTATCAAATGCATGGTTTAGTTTGTATCGATGAGGCCGGCAAGGCACTTCGACCTGCAATCATTTGGTGTGATAGCCGTGCAGTAGGCATCGGCAATGCTGCTAATGAGGCACTGGGGTCTGACTTTACCTTAGCCCACTACCTCAATTCGCCAGGCAACTTTACGGCTAGCAAACTGAAATGGGTGCGTGACAACGAGCCTGAGCAGTTTGCGAAGATCCATAAGGCCATGTTGCCAGGAGACTACATCGCCTACAGATTAGGGGGCAATCTCCAGAGCACCATTAGTGGCTTGTCCGAAGGGATTTTTTGGGATTATAAACAACAAGGGCTAGCCACAGATCTGCTCGGCCATTACGGGATCGACACCAACCTATTGCCCCCGTACACTGATAGCTTTGGTCATCATGGCGTGGTATCAGCAGCAGCAGCTGCAGAGCTCGGTATCCCGGCTGGTGCCATTATCAGCTATCGTGCAGGAGATCAACCCAACAATGCCTTGGCGCTGAATGTGCTGAACCCAGGCGAGGTGGCAGCCAACGCAGGCACAAGTGGTGTGATCTATGGCGTTGCTGATAAGCCAATGTATGATCCCGAAAGCAGGGTCAATACCTTTGTACATGTTAACCATACTGCCACTCGGCCACGGTATGGTGTCCTGGCCTGCATCAACGGGACAGGTATCCTCAATAGCTGGGTGCGCCGTACACTAAGTACTGGCAGTGATACCTTACTGGACTATCAGAGACTTAATGACCTTGCCACGAATGTCCCCGTTGGTAGCCATGGCCTAACGATGTTGCCTTTTGGCAATGGTGCTGAGCGGACATTAGGTAACCGTAATTTGGGCGCTAGTATCCAAGGGCTTGATTTTAACAACCATGGTGCAGGGCATGTCGCTCGAGCTGCACAGGAAGGTATCGTGTTTGCGCTCAACTATGGCCTAGACATCATGCGAGATATGGGCATGGAGATCCACACTGTGCGAGCAGGGGCTGCCAATATGTTCCTAAGTCCTGTATTTGCGCAGACCTTTGCTGATGTGACAGGTGCCGTCGTCGAGCTCTATGAAGCGGATGGTGCCCAAGGAGCTGCCCGGGCTGCTGGCGTTGGGGCTGGTCTGTTTGCACTTGAGGAAGTGTCGAAAGGACTTACACTCAAGGCGACCATCCTGCCTAGTTTTCAGGTTGATCAAGCCAAGGAAGCATATCAGAATTGGCTCTCGATCCTGCAAAACCAATTGGCCTACTAGAAGGCCTATATCGAATAGTCTTTATCCAGCCAGCCATCATATAATGTCATCCTCGCAGCCTTTCCCACCTCATAATCAACATCCGATTGGCCATTTTAGATCTTGGTGGATGGGAGGTATGATTGGGGTAAGGTTGGGCCTTTTGGTCTCGTTCGTCATGATGCTTGG
>CANHWS010000331.1 GCA_947464365.1 Cytophagaceae bacterium
ATTTGCATCCGTCGGGAAACCCTGTTGTTTGTTGAATGCTGCAAGCCGAATAACTCCCTTTGCACTCGCTATCCCTTTTAACACAACATCTATTTGTGGTGATTTTGAATCGGCTGAGAAAGCTGCTGCCTGAGTAATATCTGGCTGTATCACGGGGAGGAAACCACTTTTGACCCATGGCTCCAACGGGATCAAAACGGCGGCCGCAAGACCAATAATACACAAAGCACTAATAAACAACCCTTTACGGATTGTATCAATCGAACTACCTGTCCCTAAATGGTTGGGGTGTGCGGATTGGTTTGAGGCAATAATTGTCTGGTCAGAATATGGAGTGGGAGGTATCATATAGGACTATATGCAAAGTTAGTGCCTGATGATCGATCTTTTGAGAATTATTCCAGATGTGTAGCATTATCCGATGATAAAATCTTAAATAATGATATATTCTTAATCCTAACACCAATCAATAGGAACCTAAAACTTCATCTTTCTGTCGCTCGAATTGACTACAATTCTAGTTCCTAACGAATAACAAGGAAAATGTGATTAACCTGACAAACCTCCTAGGCCTCTTGGTGCTCTAGATTAAAGAGGTCATTCAGGACCCCTATCAGCTCGTCGGCATCGCCACGTTTGCAAGCTGCTTTGAGCGGCACCACATGTAGCTTAATAACTTTCTGCATCATACTCTTGGTCACTTTCTCGATGAGCTCGGCCTCGTGATCTGACACTTGTTTGACATGACGCGCCAACTCCTCTTGCCTGATTTGCTCGAGGGCCTGTTTGAGGCGATTGATGGTTGGAGAAACGATCATTTCGCGGCTCCAATCATCGAAATCAGCTAGGGCTTGGTCAATGATATCCTCGACTTGTGGGACTGCAGCTAGTCGAGCCTCAAGTGTTGCATCAGTACGTTGCTGGAGCTGATCGATGTTATAAACCAGAATACCAGGTACTTGCTCTGCAGTTGAGGCGACCGACCTAGGCATTGAGAGGTCAATAAAGAACTTATGGCTAATGACTTCCAGTTTGGCAAGGTCTTCTTGGCCGAACAATGGGGAGCTGCCAGCCACAGAGCTGATGATGACATCAGCGGACTGAACTTCAGCCCAGAGGTTAGCAAAAGGTACTGGCATCAAGCCAATCTCAAGAGCAAGCTCTTCTGCTTTACTATCCGTACGGTTACAAATCCTGATGTCCGAAAATCTCTTTTTATCAGCAAGGTTGCGCGCGACATCTACCCCAATCTCTCCAAGACCAACAATGAGCACACGAGGTTGCATCAAGGATTGTGTCAGCTCTTCGGCAAGCTCAACCGCGGCATAACTAGTCGAGGCAGCACCATCACGAAACGAAGTCTCCTGGACGACACGTTTACTTGCAAAAAAGATGGTGTGTAATAACCTGTGCAAGAACGGGCCAGCCATTTGTAGGTCGGCGGTGCGCTGATAGGCTTGCTTGACTTGATTGATGATTTGGAGATCACCTACAACTTGTGAGTCCAGACCTAACGCAACTTGAAATAGGCGCCGAACAGCCTCCTTTTGGTCATTGATTTCCTCAGCACTTGCTAGCAGCAAATCAAGGTCAGTAATGTTATTCTGGAACGCTATTGCCTGAAGAATGGCCCTGCTTTGTGGCTGGTCCGATGTATAATAAACCTCGGTCCGGTTGCAGGTTGAAAGGATCAAGAGATCTGCAGGATCGATTACATCCTTGAGCCTAACCATGGCATTTCGTGCACCATCATCACTCAAGGCTACCAACTCGCGCAGGGCAACGTCTGCCTTACGATAGGTAATACTTAATGCTCGGAGCTGTGTGGTTGGATTACTCATGGTTTCTGATGCAAAAATACATCTGACCATGGCCGGATACACTGACATTCGTCATGTAGCCCTCAATTTAGAAACCATCTAAATAGCGTAAAAATAGGCCTCAATCAGCTTCTAGACAAACATTTCATCTGTTTCTCTCTGGTCAGTTGGCCTTATTTACTTCAGCTCCTTCAGGACAATGGTCTCGACGATCCGGTCATGTAAGGTTTGCTTTTTGTCGCTGTTTAGCATCATTAGGTAGCCGATGTAACAGATCAATTCGGATAAAACTTTGGACATAGTACGTGCTAGTGATTTACCAAATGAGAGCCGGGCGCCATAGGTATCTGTGACAACTAACCCCATAGCGCGTTTGCCAAGAGTCGCTTGCCAAGACGAGCTAGTCAATACCGCTTCATAAAGCCATCTGATCGAAAAAGAAATGGCATAGAATACCAAAAGCAGTGGCCCCTGAAATCCTTTGATTAAATCCTCTGGGCCAAACTCGTCTTCCCCACCACCTTCTAGGGCCACAAACACTAATACAACCCCCATAAACCCATAGATAAAGAAGGCTTGTACAAACCCGTCGATAATCTGGGCCAAGAAGCGCTCCCCGAAAGTTGCATACCTTGTTGGCAAGGTTGCACCAGATGTATTTGGATTTGACCCGGTGGTAAAGTTTTGCTGATAATTACCAAATTGGGGGCTTGGCTGTGGTTGGCCATATCCTGGTTGGGGCACGCCCATAGGCCCATTGGGCTGATAGCCTGGCTGTGGGTTTACAGCAGGGCTAGGCATAGAAACTGGAGGAGGCTCTTGTCCAGTTTGGTCAGTCTGTCCTATTTGGCCACCAAATAGCACATTAAGTTCGGGCAGGGTGCTAGCTGCCACCCATTGTGCCAAACCTTGGCGCCAAACTAGGGTCTCAGGTTTGATGTTGGCAGCTTTTAGTTGGTCAAGGCCAACAGGCCCTATTTGCTGTGTGCCTAAAGCGTAATAATATTGCATACTATCTTCGGTACGGGGCGTCTATTAATAGACTGGTTTGTCAACTGAATTTGGAAGATTTTGCCTTTAAGTCCAGAAGGGCGGATCCTGAAACGATCAGATACAAGAAAGCCCAATTACGGAGGTCCGTAATTGGGCTCAATATAATCACATATTTCGTTTAGTGGCCTCAGCCTAGTACTACTTAGGCAACAACTTAACCCAAGACGGACTCGACAGGTTCATAAGCAAGCCCCCAAGCATCGGCAACACCTTTATAGACGACTTTGCCATCGACAACGTTAAGGCCAAGGGCCAACTCATGGTTGTCCGCACAGGCTTTCTGCCAGCCTTTGTTAGCAAGTTGCATGGCATAAGGCAAAGTGGCATTGGTCAAGGCCAAAGTGCTGGTATATGGTACAGCACCTGGCATGTTGGCCACACAATAGTGCACCACATTGTCAATAATGAAGGTAGGGTTTTCGTGTGTGGTTGGTTTGCAGGTCTCGATACATCCACCTTGGTCGACTGCCACGTCGATCACAACTGTACCAGGGCGCATGGTCTTGAGCATATCACGGGTGATGAGCTTAGGCGCCTTAGCACCAGGTATCAATACGGCACCGATGATCAGATCCGAATGTTTGATCTCTTCGCGGATATTATACTCGTTGCTGACCATGGTGTCAACATTGGCAGGCATCACATCGCTGAGGTAGCGCAGGCGAGTCAGGCTAAGGTCCATTATCGTGACATGGGCGCCGAGACCAGCAGCCATTTTGGCCGCTTGTGTACCGACAATACCACCACCCAACACTAGCACGTTAGCAGGCTTGACACCAGGAACACCACCCAACAAGACACCACGGCCTTTCATTGGTTTCTCAAGGTATTTGGCACCTTCCTGAATGGACATCCGACCAGCAACCTCTGACATTGGCACAAGCAGTGGTAG
>CANHWS010000332.1 GCA_947464365.1 Cytophagaceae bacterium
GAGATCTTCCTGTGGTTGTTCTTCCGTCGGCATGCTCGAGCTTATCCCTAATGACGTACACTAACCAACCAAAAAAATATGAAACAGGCTTTACGCAACTCCGTTGATAAGCGTGCCATAAGGCTCCTAGTACTGGCCTCGATCGCCATTCTGGCCATTTTTTCGGATCTCCATGCCCAGAACGCCATTATAGGTTCTGGCTTCAGCACTGGCTGGTCAGTTGCCAACATTACCTATCCATTCAGTGCCAGTGCTGGTACTAGCCGTATCGCTACTTTTGCGAGCAACAATAGTGGATTACGGTATTTTCGTCTTGTCCGTGGTTGGACTGGAGCAGGCTGTTTTGACGGCAATAATACCGAGTATGGTCCATCCTCCAATACCGATACCCAGATTAGTTCGTTTGGCACGGTTCCCTCAACAGGGACGTCTAGTGGTTCTGGCGCTTGGTTCGTGAACGATAATGGTGGTACAGGCCGCAACTATATCATCAAGACGTTTAGTCCCTGCAACAGCATACGTTGGACCATGTTTTACGTTCAGGGGGCTGTTCAGACGATCTCGAGCGTCACACGTGATAAGTCCACCATCTACCCTGGTCAGACTGTTACCATTACTGCCGGCATGTCCGCTGCCTTGTCTACAGGCCAAAGTGTTTATTGCCGCTATACCACTGACAACTATGCCACAAGCACAGTCGCTCAGATGGCTTTGGTTAGTGGGTCAAACTATGCAGTCACCACCCCAGCTTTTGCTGCTGGCGCTAACCTTTCATACTATTGCTTTACCTCTGGTAGTGGCCTGACCATCACCCCAAGCGATGCTGATTTTTTCACGATCAACCTCAACAATAATAGTGGGTCCAACTACACCACAACCGTAGCTAGTGCTTGGGTAACAGCTGGTGCAGGTAGTGCTAATACACCAGGCACATGGGCCGGTGGCGCTGTACCAATCACTGGGCAGCCAGTCCAGATCAGCCACGCCCTAACGCTTAATGTTGATATGACGGTTTCAGGCCTTACGATCAATGGTGGTGGTAGTGTGACATCTACAAGCAACACCATTAACATCAATGCTGGTGGTGCACTGGTCAACAACGGTACTTTTAACCCTGGTGGCGGCACAGTCAATTTTGTTGGTGCAGGTTCGGTTTCTGGCTCGGCAGGTTGTACGTTCAACAACCTTACGCTAAACACAGGGCAGCTTACCCTAACAACAGCCCCAACTGTCAACGGGACCTTCACGGTCAATGGTGGTAACCTAGACAATGCCGCCAATAATATTACTTACGGAGCGTCTAGCACCTTGCTTTACAATGCAGCAGGAGGCTATACCATCTTTAAAGAGTGGAACGCAACTGCTGATGGTGTAGCGGGTTCTGGTCGGCCAGCAAACGTCTCGGTAGCCAATGGTGGTACCCTGACTATGCCATCATCACTTGAGTCTCGCGCCATGGCTGGTAGCCTAACGCTCTGTGCCACTTGCAGCCTGACTTTTCAGTCGGCTGGTGATTTGATCTTGCGTGGTAGCTGGACCAACAACCATTCAGGTTCTAACGTCAACTTTGGCTCTGGTAACGGTCGTGCAGTTTTCTTCACCGTCCCTAGCGGCACAGCTACTATCAGCAAGGCGTCTGGAACCCAAACTTTCCCGTTCCTAATCTTGAACAATGTTGGCACGGTCAACATCGCTAGCCCGGTTGAGGTGACGGCCACCACAGCTTCGCCACTACAGATCAACAATAGTGGTCCGATTACGCTGAGTAGTAGCCTGACTCTTTCTGGTGACAATGGTAATATCCAAGCGAATGGCACGTCCGAGTTTTCGGCCTCGTCTGCACAAAGCATTTCAATCACCGGTAACAAGACGATACCAAGCTCTAACACAGGTACACTCAGTATCGGCAACAACGTTACGCTGACTGTTGCCTCAACCAAAACATTGACACAGGCTGATAACCTATCAATATTGTCTGGTGGTACACTGACCATAACAGGAACATTGAGCTCTTCGGGCACCCTAAACCTTGCATCTGGCAGCACCACCAACGGCAATGGCACTGTGGCGCTTTCAACAGGAGCCAGTGTCACAGGGGCAGGGCGAATCACATTTGGATCAAGCTCAGTACTTAGGTATGATAACTCGTTGACAGTAGGTAATGAGTGGACTGCCACTACTGGCATTGCAGCTGGGCTTGGTCTTCCCGCCACTGTTAGTGTTAGTGCAGGTGCCACCCTTACCGTCAATGGTAGTACCCGGGTTGCAGGTCTGCTCACGATCAATGCCACTGGGGCACTTACCTTCAGCTCTGGTCATGGCATCAACCTATACACTGGCTGGACCAATCAACATGCCAGTGGTAGCAACATCACCTACTTCAGCGATGCCAACCGCATCACTTTTGTCGGTACAAGTGCGGCCATCAACTCGACAGCCAGCGCAGCTACATTCCGCGAGCTTGCGATCAATACCACTGGCCAAGTCACAACCAATGCCAACTTGGTTTTTACCAGCACCACTACGCCGCTCAGCATCCTTAACACAGGGAACCTGAACCTAAGTGGATTTTCATTGACCCTAAACGGCGCAGGTGGAGACCTTGTTGCTAATGGATCAGGTGCGATCACCAGCTCAGCGGGCACCAGCACCATCTCGATTGCTGGCAACAAATCTGTACCGGCGTCCAACACTGGCACCCTTACCTTCGGTACAGGCACTGCCCCAACCATTAGCACAGGCGTCACGCTCACCCAGAACGATAATATTAGCCTCGTTAGTGGCGTGACCTTGGTTGTCACTGGTACCTTGGCTAGCAATGCGGGTACTTTCACGATCAACTCTGGGGCTGCAACTACCGTAAACGGAGCCTTGAATATGGGTGGAGGTGTTTTTGTCGGTACCCCAACCTACGGTAGTGCTTCTACACTTACTTATTCTACCTCAAGCACAGTTGGTGACGAGTGGACTGCCACATCCGGCACTGCAGCTGGGCTTGGTTTGCCTGCCACAGTTACTATCAGTGGTGGTACTGCTACTTTGGCGGCTGCTACTCGTACCACTGGTGCCTTCACGATCGCTAGCGCTGCATCCGTGACCTTCCAGACAGGTAGCAACCTCGATCTGTTCGGGTCATTTAATAACCAGAAGGCTACCGCAGGATCCAACACAACTTTCAACGGCAACAATACCATTAGGTTTGTGGGTTCTTCTAACGCTATCACCATCGCAGGTGGTCCGTCTGGCACCCAGCAATTCCCCGTCCTAACTTTCAACCACACGGGCAAGGTTACGATCAATACCAATGTCAACCTCACGGGGTCAAGCACTAGTGCTTTCTTATTGGCCTCGACTGGGACAGTTGAGGTAGGCACCAAAACCATTTCACTTACGGGTGCTTCGCCAAGGATTGGCTTAACAGGATCTGGCAGCATTACCGCTACTTCGGGCCAATCGCCAATATTCAGCCTTGCGCCATCTGATGGCAACGCTGAGCTACCAAGCGGCAATACGGCAACCTTTACCTTACCAACTTCATCTACACTCCAAGTTAACAGCGGTACCTTTACGGTTAATGGTGCAATGACATCCCCTACCTCTAGCGCGGTCAATGTTACGGGTTCATTGGTTGTCGGATCTACCGGGACTGTAACGGTCAATAGTGGTTCGACCCTGACAGTTAACGGAGCAGGCACTCTGGATGCACGTGCAGGTACCTTTAGCCTTGCAGGAA
>CANHWS010000333.1 GCA_947464365.1 Cytophagaceae bacterium
GGGACTAGATTTGCTACTTGGGCAGGATACCATAGGGTTGTTTCGCCAAGGAGTAGTTTGGCAGTATCGTGGTTCAGAAGGTTTGTTATTGTCCTACGGGATAGACCATAGTACCCCAACTTTCACCTCTATAGGTCCGCTGGCAGAGGGACTGGCACCAAGCCAGCAATTTGGGCGGATGGGATTTATCGGACCGGAAGGGCTCAAGCGAATAGGCCATCGGTACGACTCGGTTTTGGCCTTTGCGGACGGAAGGGCAGCGGTAAAGCTCCACCTAAGTGAGCAGATCAACGGATGGGGCTTCATCGATCGCAAGGACAGCCTCATTTGTCAGCCCGTTTATGACACTGTATGGCCGTACTGTGATAGTATTGCTGTTGTGACAAAGGGTGCTAAGTTCCAGATTCTGGACCATTGGGGCAAACCCTTGCTACCTCAAATGGCGGACTCCGTTTGCCCAGCTTTGGTTGGCGGCTACACCTTCCGGACTGGGGGGCGATGGGGCTACATAGACAATAAGGGCAATACTAGGCTACTGCCGAAATACCTACAACTAGACCTTTTTACCTCGTTTCTGGTCAGGTACAAAAGCCTTTCAGGAAAGTGCGGTCTCTACTCTGCGCAAGAAGGTGTAGGGCTTGAGCCAATTTTCAGACTCATACAATACAATCCTTATTCGGCCGGGACTATTCTTTGGCAGGACAAACGAGGATACTAGTATCACTTGGTAGGCAAATTGGCTAAATCTCTTTAAGGCATCCTACCCCGAAGCACAACATAAGTAGCGCCAAGATGCCAGAAATAGGCATTTTTTGACAATCTTTGTAACTAACTGGCCTCTAACAGGTGATTAGATAGGCAACTAGTATTGATAATTTCTCCCAACAACATGGCCCTCCGAGTCTGAAGAGGATAGGGCCTGTTACCAATAGATATATATGTGCGGAATAGCCGGCATAGTTGATTTTAGGAACGAAGAGAATAAGCATGGTGTGCCAGAATTGCTGGTCATGATGGCTGATAAGCTCAAGCACCGTGGGCCAGATGATGAGGGCTACCTGCTGGTTTATCCTGATGGCACCCAGCCTGCTTATGGCAAGGATACTAACCCAGACATCAAACGACAGATCGGTATAGTTGACATTAACCATGCCCGTAATGGGGGTATGATGGGTTTTGCGCATCGTCGACTCTCGATTATTGACAAATCCTTTGCTGGCCACCAACCAATGCAAAGCCGTGATGGTCGTTTTACGATGGTCTACAACGGCGAGATCTATAATTACAAAGACCTAAGGCAGCAGCTTATTAAGTATGGCTATACCTTTCAGTCTGACACGGACACTGAGGTGCTTTTGGCGGCCTACCAACATTGGGGCGACTTCATGACCAAATACCTTGAGGGTATGTGGGCATTCGTGATCTGGGATAAGGACAAGAACATGTTGTTCGGGTCGCGCGACCGTTTTGGAGTCAAGCCACTATATGTCCATAAAGGGGCAGGCTACTTTGGATTTGCTTCTGAGATCAAGGCACTGGTTGAGTTACCTATTATGGAGAAAAAGGTCTTCAGACCTGCCGCCTTTGAATACTTGGTAAACGGCAAGCTCGAGTATGATCTGCCATCGATGTTCGTTGATATCCAAGAGGTATTGCCATCGACCAGCTTTCAGTTTTTGTTGGAAGAACGAGCCTACAAAAGCTGGAACCACTATTATCTCGGCTACAAGCCTGACCTCGGCAAGTTTGATGACGATAAGTTTAAACATGCTAGCCACAAGATTCGCAAATCCATAACCCAATCCATCAAAGATCGCTTGATTGGTGAAGCTCCGGTTGGTGTATGTCTTTCTGGCGGGGTCGATAGCTCGACGATCACCTGCGTCTTGGACAAAATCATGCGTGAGACCCCAAACGAAAATGTGGGCAAACGCATAAAGGCCTTCACTGTGTCCTATCAGGATCGGAAACTGGATGAAACTAGATACGCCGAACGGGTAGTGAACCAAGTCAATGCAGACTGGACCAAGATTACCCCAACGTCTGAGCAATTCATGGCTGGCTTAGAGGATATGGCTTATACCCAGGACTTGCCGATCCTTGGTACAGGTACATTTTCGCACTACTTGTTAATGCAAAAGGTGGCAGAAAGTGGCGTTAAAGTGGTGCTGGACGGCATTGGAGGTGACGAGCTCTTTAGTGGATATAGTCATCATTTTAATGTATACATGCACGATTTGTGGGAAAATGGCAGATATGGCGCCTATCTCCAGAATTTTTTAACGGCCAATAGCTCCTTTGCATCCCGTGGTGGCCTGATTAGGTCCCGGATGTGGTATTTGTACTTTCAGATGGCCGAAAAGTATCGCAAGAGCCTTATATCACAAAATACCCATTGGGAGAACACCTACCTCAGGAGTGAGTTTTGGGGGAGGTACAAGAAGAAATTTGAGATCACGACCATGAAAAACCTCAATGCAACGATGCACGAAGAGTTTACTGGTCATAAGATGAAGTACATGCTCCGGAATGCAGACCGCAATGCTATGCGGTTTGGAGTCGAGAACCGAGTGCCTTTTGTAGACAATCACAGTCTCGTTGAATACATGTTCAACACGCCGATAGCTTACAAAGTCAGATATGGACAGTCCAAAATCCTGTTAAGGTCTGCTATGGGCACAACCTTGCCACGTGAGATTTTATTCCGTAGAGACAAGAAAGGTTTTATTGGCCCAGATGCCAAATGGTTGGTTGCCAACAAGTCCGAGCTACTATCCTACATCAGCCCTGAGGTCAAGGATCTATTTGATGTCAAGGCCCTGAATAAAGACTGGAACCGCATTGTATCCCGAGCCAATAGTGATGGCACCGAACGCCTCTGGCGCATGATTTTCTTTGCTGTCTGGCGTAAGGTGTACAACGTTTAAGCGGTACCAAGAATAGATCGACTGAGCAGTTGACAGGCCCTATAATAGGCCTTTCAGACTAGAACTGATATTGAAGAAGGGGCAACTATGCACGCACTAACTGACATCTACCAAGCCCTAGCAAATGCTAGGGTTTTATCTGCTGATGCCCAGCTGGTTAAAGATACGCGCCCCGTCCAGTATCTGCTAACAGACTCACGCCGTCTGATCTATGCGCCAACCACCCTGTTTTTCGCGTTTGGCGGGGCAACTAGGTCTGGTCTTGACTTTGTGGCTGACCTTTATGATAAGGGCTGCCGCATGTTTGTAGTACTTGCCATGCCGGCAGAAGCAGCGATTCTATGGCCAGATGCTAACTTCATCATAGTCAATGATGTTTTAGTTGCTTTGCAGGCGATTGGAAGCTGGCATAGGGCCCTGTTCAAGTATCCAGTCGTAGCCATAACCGGCTCCAACGGGAAAACCATTGTCAAGGAATGGTTGACCCAACTGTTTAGCACACGGTATGCGGTAGTCAGGAGCCCTAAAAGCTTTAACTCGCAGATTGGGGTTCCTTTATCGGTTTGGGAGATGTCCTCAGTGCATGACATTGGTCTGTTTGAGGCTGGAATCAGCAAACCGGGCGAGATGCAGCATTTGGCCGAGATCCTGATTCCTGACATCGGCATTTTCACTAACCTGGGCCCGGCCCATGACGAAGGTTTTGCCTCCCGTGCCGAAAAGCTTGCGGAAAAATGGCAGCTAATGGCGGGCTGTAAGGTGGTGATCTATCCCACCCACTA
>CANHWS010000334.1 GCA_947464365.1 Cytophagaceae bacterium
CAGCCATGCCAGCACCCGAAACGGAGCTGCATTACAACAACCCTTATGAGCTTCTGGTGGCCGTGATCCTGAGTGCCCAGTGCACTGACAAACGTGTCAACCTCACGACCCCTGCCCTATTTACACGCTATCCTGATGCTAAAAGCCTCGCCGCCACGGATTCTGAGGAGGTATTTGGGTACATCCGTTCCATCTCCTACCCCAACAATAAGGCCAAACACTTGGTGGGTATGGCCACAATGTTGCAGCGTGATTTTGCTGGTGAGGTGCCTAGCACGGTCGAGGATCTCGTCAAGCTGCCAGGAGTGGGCCGCAAAACAGCCAATGTCATCGTCTCGGTCATCCATAGCCAGCCAGCTATGGCAGTTGACACCCATGTATTCCGGGTTAGTAAACGACTAGGGCTGGTCAAGGCCAACCTTACTACACCCTTGCAGGTCGAGTTAGAGCTAATGAAACATCTGCCCAAGGACAAAGTGCATTTGGCCCACCATTGGCTGATCCTACACGGACGCTATACCTGCATGGCACGAAATCCACAATGTGGCAATTGTGGGCTTAGCCACGTTTGCCCCCACTTGGCCAAAGCGCAAAAGGCCGAATCAAAAAAATCAGCCAACAACACGATCAATGTCATTGGCTGATTTGGTTGATGCTTGATTGCTAGGCTATAGAACTACGCTACTACCCAGCTTTGTTTGATAGACTCTTCTTTAGAAGTAATCTTGAACTCTGGGAAACGTTTGGCAAAAACCGAGCTGTCAAAGAAGTAGTCTTGGTCGTACTGATAGAGCATTTCGTGGAACTCGGCAAGGATAGGGATAAACAGCCCAAGGATCGGGAACATCCAACCGGGTAAGACCTGTACGCCGGTCTTGCCACCTTGTAGTTTGGCCACAAGGTTAACCCACTCGTTCACAGTAATCGGATCAGGGTCTGTTGGCAAATGCCAAGTGCGGCCATAAGCATCCGGGGTATTGCCTAGCAGCGCAGTTGCACGGCCAGCATCTACGGTGTTGGTAAAGTTGTGGCGTTTATCGGCTGAGGCAAACCACTGTGCCTTTTTGCCAGCCTTCATGTTTTTGGTGATGGACTCAACAAAGACACTAGTCTGCGGCACTGGGCCATAAAAGTCAGCAGAACGAGCAATGATCGCCTCCAGCCCCCTTGCCTTCATGGCAGTCTGGACCATGTGCACAAGCTCGGCCCGCACCTTTCCTTTTTTGCTTTTTGGGGCTATCGGGCTAGATTCTGTCATGTGAGGAACAGCTTTAGGTTCGTACATATAGACATTATCGATAAACACAAGTTTGGCCCCCTCAGCAAGGCAGGCATCGATGGTCGCTTCCATGAACGGAGGCCATACCTTGGCCCAATTCTTGGCCGTGTAAGCAAAGCCAATGGCCACATAGACGATTGCCGAACCGCGAACGGCCTCTCGTATCAGGCTTGGTTGGCTGAGGTCGGCTGGCCAAAGTTGGTCAGTAGGATTGACAGCTTTCGGATTCCGGCTAACGAGCCGAATGTTGTCCGTGTACTGCACTATGGCTTTGGCGAGCTCAACGCCTACTGGTCCGCCTGCCCCAAGAATCGTCTGGAGAGGTTGGGCATATTGCCCCTGATTATCTGTGTTAGTGGTCATGCTGCCAAGTTAACAAATTTGCCAACCTTTTCTTTGTCAAGGATTTATGAGCGGTCCGGATACTAGTCCTAGGTGACCCATTGATAGTTAAACAACAACCCCAACCCAGGTTATTGAGCCAATTAGCTGTGGTATTCTGGTTGGCTAACCATCAAAGCAAGCCAAAAATTTAGGACATTGCGCCCCCAAACCTTACCAACCTAATTATCCCCTTGGGCCTAAGTGCCAAGCCACAGCCATGATGAACGACTATTTCAAGCGCCTCTATACCTACAACATGTGGGCCAATGACAAGCTCCTGACCCTACTAGAGCAACACAAGGTCACGGACCAAGAGGTTTTGGTCGCAACAAGCCACTACCTAGCTGCCATGGAGATATGGGTCAGCCGCATCCAAGGGCGCCCTGCACGTGTCAATGGAGTCTGGGAGGTATATGACTACCCACGTTGCCGCGAAGTGTCCCAACAAGCTGGCGAAGATTGGTTAGCGCTGATCCCTACCCTAACCGAGGCCGACTACCACCGCCGCATCGCCTACAAAAACACCCAAGGCGACTATTACGAAACCCCAGTGATCGACATCATGGGGCATGCTATTAACCATGCTACCTACCATCGTGCCCAAATAGCCCGCATGTTAAGGTTGGCTGGCATCAAACCAATTAATACAGACTTCATCACCTATGCCCGTCTTCATGACCTAGGTGTCTAGTCATTAGGCAAAGTAAATTTCAACAAGCCCGGCCTTCTAGTTAGCTAACTAAGGTCGGGCTTTTTGCTGCCGCCTCAGCAGCCAGTGCTAGTTTGTCTAGGGCCATCACCTCGTCAAAACTGCGCTTGGGTATCAAACCTTCCTTAGCAGCGATCTCGAGCATGGCTTGGTACGCCGGGCCTAATTCGTTCGGTATCACACAGTCCAGGATAAGCTCGCGCACACCCGTCTTGATTGGCCCGATGATAGGGCTAGGTGGGATGTCAAAGGCCAACATAATGTGCTGCCCAGTGATCACTGGCTGGAAATTCCGAAGCGCATCAGCGTCCTGTACTAGGGCCATCTTCTCAACCACCTTCTCAAAATTTTGGATGATCCGGCGGGCCTTGTTCGGATTCTTGGTCGTGACGTCAGACTTGCAAAGGATCATTAAGGCCTCGATGTCATCGCCCGCATCGACCATGATGCGGCGGATGGCACTGTCAGTGACGGCCTCCTTGCCCAATCCAATGGGGCGCAAGTGCATCCGGACCAACTTCTGGACAAACCGCATGGGCTCGTGCATCGGCAATTTCAGCCGCTTGAAGATACCAGGCACCATGCGTGCACCCTTTTCCTCATGCCCATGAAACGTGAACCCATGCCCTGGGACGTAGCGTTTGGTAGCAGGCTTGGCAATGTCATGCAGGATGGCAGCCCAGCGGAGCCATAGGTCATCACTCTGCTGGCTGACGTTATCGAGCACCTCAAGGGTGTGATAAAAATTATCCTTATGACTTTTGCCTTCAATGTTCTCGGCACCCTGCAAGGCCACCAGCTCAGGGAAGATGATATCCAATAGCTTACTTATGAGCAGCAGCTTAAAGCCGTAACTTGGCTTGGCGGTCATCACAATCTTGTTAATCTCATCGATGATGCGCTCGGCTGATACAATCCTGATCCGCTCAGCATTGTTGATGATCGCTGCAAAGGTGTCGGCATCAATGTCAAAGCCCAACCTAGCGGCAAACCGGATAGCACGCAGCATCCGCAGAGGATCATCACTAAACGTAACGTCTGGGTCCAACGGAGTTCTGATCAGGCCTTGCCGAAGGTGCTCCACCCCATCAAAGGGATCGATGAGTTCGCCAAAGTTGCTGGCCCCAAGGCTGATGGACATGGCATTGATCGTGAAGTCACGCCGTGCTTGGTCCTCAGCGATGGTACCATTCTCGACGATGGGTTTCCGGCTATCATGACGGTAGCTTTCGCGCCTAGCCCCAACAAACTCGACATCATACCCATCATAATGCAGGCTGGCAGTCCCGAAGTTCTTATAGAAGACCACCCTGCTACTTCCAGG
>CANHWS010000335.1 GCA_947464365.1 Cytophagaceae bacterium
CTCAGGCCTCTTTTATCTGTTGCTGGCAAGGACATCCCATCCCAAACTGATGACCTAGACGGCAATGGCAATTGGGATGAGCTGGCCTTTGAGCTAGACCTAGGAGCCAAAGCCAAGGCAGTGGTTAACGTTCAGTGGGTTGACAAATCATCCTTGCCCGTTTATCAGCAACGCACCCAGGCCTATCTTGGGGTCAGCAAAGAGCGCAACAATATCTTTACACCAGTTACGTCCGAAACTCGCCCTAACGACTGGAAGCCACAGGCTCAGCCCCAGCGCTACCAAATGGAGGGGCCAGGTTGGGAAAACGATGTGATTGCCTTCAGGTCCTATTTTGATGCTCGCAACGGTAAGGACATCTTTAGCAAAACCAAACCCGACCTGATTATTGACAAGATCGGTATCCCAGGAACACCACTAGGCAATTATCACAAACAAGAAAGCTGGGGGATGGATATCCTCAAGGTAGGAGAAAGCCTCGGTGCTGGGGCCATTGGCCTTGCCATAGGAGATAGCCTTTACCACATTGGCCAAGCCAAAAAGCAGACTTACCAACTGGTGGCGCAAGGCCCAGTTCGCTCCATCATCCGCTTGGTCAACACGGGTTGGGCGGTTCCTGCACCGGCCAAAGGTGAGACCATCAGCAGCAAGGAAGATATCGTGATCTGGGCTGGCAAATATTGGTACGAAAACCAAGTCACCCTTTCTGGCTTTACTAAACCCCAAACCCTGATCACCGGCGTGACCTATGTCCATCACCCTGCTCCGATGGCTTTCCATAACGGACCTGAGTCTGCGCAGCCATGGGTAGCCACCCATGCCAAACAGAGCGAAAACAACGACATATTAGGTCTTGCTGCCATATTCCCGAAGGCGGCCTTCGTAGGTTTTGGAGATGCCACCGCCGAAAGCAAACGCGTAAAGACCACTTACTACGCCAAGATTGCAGCCAATCCTGGCCAGACCCTCAAGTATCGTTTCGTCGCAGGTTGGGAGCTGAGCAAGGAAATGTTTGGTGATCCTGATCGTTGGAAGAAGTTCGTACAGGACGAAGCAGACGAAATGGCCAATCCATTTTTGGTCTCTGCTTTGGCTCAGTAGCACGTTTTCTGCACCAGGCGACCATCTGGATTACCACTGGCAATCAATTGGCTAGGTTTTAGGCCTTTGGTTTGATTAGCAATCTGCAACTTTGTACCTCTTGATTTTGAGTTTCCTTATCATCCTTTCAAGATGAATAAGTGAGGCCTTTATCCACACCATCTTAATCTTGTAGTCGTGCGCTTTAGTCATCTTCAGTTTGTTTCAGTTCTTCAACACTTGGTACTCACTGTGCTGCTAGGCAGCCTATTGGTATCATGTAAAGAGCCGGACAAACGCATTTTGGTTTTCACCAAGACCACAGGCTATCGCCACGCGTCGATCGAAGATGGCGTCAAGGCTATTACTGAGCTAGGTGCCAAAAACAAGGTCTTTGTCGACACTACTTCCGACGGCAATAAATTTAATGATGACAACCTAAGCCGCTACGATGCTGTGGTGTTCCTTAGCACCACCGGTACCGTCCTGAGCCACTACCAAAAGGCCAGTTTTGAGCGGTACATCCAGTCTGGTGGTGGCTTCGCTGGTGTGCACGCTGCCGCTGACTGCGAATATTTTTGGCCGTGGTATGGTAAGTTGGTTGGGGCTTATTTCGAAAGCCACCCCGAAATACAGGATGCGCAAATGACGGTTGTTGATAAAAATCACCCGAGTACTGCCGCCTTGCCCAAACAGTGGCGCCATCGGGACGAGTGGTACAACTTCAGGCCAGAAAGTCTCAACAAAGACGTCAACCAGCTTATTATGCTGAACGAAAATAGCTACAAAGGCGGCAAAAACGGCAAGGACCACCCAATAGCTTGGTGCCATGACTATGATGGTGGCCGTGCTTGGTACACTGGTCTAGGCCACACTGCCGAAAGCTACAAGGAGGCAGAATTTCTGGCTCACCTATGGGGTGGTATCGAATATGCAATGGGTGGTGGGAAACCAAACTATAGCAAGGCCTCGACTCAGCTACCTCCTGACGACAACCGGTTCAGCAAAAAGGTCTTTGCTGATAACCTAGACGAGCCTACCGAGCTGGCCGTGACTAATGATGGTGATGTGTTTTTTGTCCAACGCAAAGGCGAGATTTTTTACCACACCAATGCTACCAAACAATCGGTCCAGATTGCCAAGCTAGATGTCTGGACCCGCAACGAAGATGGTTTGCTAGGTATCACCCTAGACCCTAACTATGCTCGTAACCATTGGGTCTATTTGTTCTACTCCCCCAATATCCCTGAGTCTATCCAGCGGATCTCTAGGTTCACCTACGACGGGACTACTTTGGTAAACGAAAAAGTCTTGTTAACAGTACCCGTTCAGCGCGAGGAGTGCTGCCACTCGGCTGGTTCGCTTACCTTCGGACCCAACGGCAATCTTTACATCGCCCTCGGTGACAATACCAATCCATTTGCTAGTGATGGCTACTCCCCATCAGACGAACAACCAGAACGCACTGCCTGGGATGCCCAACGGTCAGCAGGCAATACTTTTGACCTCCGAGGCAAGATCTTGCGCATCCACCCCGAGCCAGGTGGCACCTACACCATCCCCAATGGCAACCTCTTTCCTGTAAGCAACCACAAAGGACGCCCCGAGATCTATGTGATGGGTTGCCGCAATCCCTATCGGATTTCGGTTGATATGAAGGATGGCACACTCTATTGGGGAGATGTTGGACCTGACGCAGGCAAAGACAGCATCCAGGGACCTATGGGGCATGACGAGATGAACTTTGCACGTACCCCTGGGTATTATGGCTGGCCTTACTTTATTGGCAACAACATACCTTATGCAGACTACGATTTCGTGACCAAGATTGCAGGGCCGAAACATAACCCTTTAGCCCCCCAAAACCACTCGCCGAGCAATACAGGTATGGTCAATCTGCCAGCAGCAAGGCCAGCACTAGTTTATTATCCTTATGCTGCTTCCGACAAGTTCCCGCAGATGCAGAAAGGTGGACGCTCTGCAATGGCTGGCCCCGTCTATCATTTTGACAATAACCTAGCAAGCACGGTTAAGCTTCCTAAATACTATGACGGCTGCACCATTATGTACGAGTGGATGCGAAACCTATTCTTTGCCATGAAGGTCGATCAGAAAGGACAGATAACTCGAATGGACCCGATGTTCACCTCCTTGCCACTTAATCGGGTGATTGATATGGAACTCGCCCCCGATGGTTCAATCTGGTTGTTAGAGTATGGTAGCCTTTGGTTTAGCAAAAACATCGATGCTCGTCTTGTCAAGATAGAGTACACCACAGACAACCGTTTGCCAGTCGCCAAGGCACAATCAGATGTTGCGGTTGGCAAACTTCCGCTAACAGTTAAGTTCAACAGCAAAGGCACCTTTGACTACGACGCCCATGACACCCTGAGCTACGAATGGCGTATTGAAACACCTTACAAGGCTGATGCACGGGTGGCCAACCCCACCTACACCTTCACCAAACCTGGTATTTACAATGTGGTCCTTATCGTTACGGACAGCAAAGGCAATAGCAGCACAGCAGGGCTAACAGTCCGTGCTGGTAATGCAGAACCTGTACTGAACATCAACTCAACCGACA
>CANHWS010000336.1 GCA_947464365.1 Cytophagaceae bacterium
GGCAGCTTTATGCCATCACGCCAGACTACCTCGGTATCATGAAGAAGGAGACTGACCCGCAAGGCATGATGATCCCATGGGACAAAATCGAAACCGTGGAGCGGACAGCCGATAGCTTCATCTTCCACCTGACCTTGGCCCACATCGTGATCATTCCGTTCAACGTCTTCAACTCGCAGCAGGACCAAAACTATACTGAGTCCATCCTGCGCCGCCGGTCTTTACTGCCGCCTCGGGAGGAGAAAGTTCAAGCCTAATAAGTTTAGCTAGATATTCAGAAGAAGCCAACCGCAGTAATGTGGTTGGCTTTTTTGATACCCTCTTTTACGCTGCTGGAATAGATTTACCTACCCCTGAAAATCCTCCTTCAACCGCACAAATGGCACACTCCTCAGCATTATACCCTGCCTCTAGGACCACTTCATAGCATTTAAAGAACTGCACATAGGCAGTGTTGAAATACCCCCTACCAATTCGGCTTCTCCATATTACGACCCTTGCCCGTTTTGGGGTAGCGTTTCTGCTGGAGGTACTGGACCTCGCTGTTCTTCATGGCGTCGAGTAGGGACTGGGCCTGCTCTTGGGACATCTTGAGTTTAGCAAGTTCCTCCTTGCTGGCCTGCATAACGTCTGGCGTGCGCTGGTCGGGGGCCTCTAGTTTGCCCTTGCCATCCCCTTGGGGTTGTTGCTGGTTCTGGCCCTTGCGCTTCTGTTCCTCGTTGTTAGGGTCCTTGGCTTGATTGCGCTGTTGGCTATCTTTTTTGTCCTGGTCCTTGCCTTGTCCGTCTGACTTGGAGTTGCCCTGGGGGTCGCCATCGCCTTTGTCCTTGCCGTCTTGGGGGTCATTGCCGCCTTTATTGTTCTGCTTATTGCGGTCCAACTTGTTAGATGACGACTGCTGTTGTTGCTGGCGTTTGTCCTCAGGGCGTTGTGGCCGTTTGATGGGGTCAGCATTCGGATGCAGGAGCCGGACCATCTCGTAGTTATAGCGGGCAACCTCGTTTTCGGGATTGGCACGCAGTGCATTCCGGAAATAGGCAAGCGACCTTGCTGGCTGTGTCGAGGACATAAAGCCTAGTTGTTGCCAAGCAATGCTCTGGACGGTGCGGTTGGGCAAAGTTACCAGCCGTGCATAATACTGATAGGCTACCCGTTTGCGCCCAGCATAAAAGTAAGCGTGGCCACACTGTAGGGTGATCTTGGGGTCGTCTGCCTTCAGGCTATCCACCAAGATGGTGTAATGGTAGGCCGCTGTCTTGAATTGTTTGGCTCGATAAGCCGTATTTGCTGTCTGGAGGTGGTGGTTGATCGTTGCGATGCGGCTAAAATCTGACCAAACGTCTTGCCATAGGCTCAGGCCTAGGGTCAGCAAAACAATGATGGTGGACAGATTGAACATAACTAGATCTTACGGAAAGGAGGGCTGCGGAAAGCCACCGGAAACAAATTCGGCCTTGATTGGCTAGCCAAAGATACGACCTTGCGACTTAAACCACTGCCAGAATCAGGTAGTTAGCACCAGCAACCGAGACCTGATTGCCAACTTTTTGGCCAACAAGGGCTTTGCCAAGCGGCGCAGCGGTCGAAACAACCAGCACTTGGGTGTCACCAACTTGTAGTTTGCCAAGGCTAACCGCAAGGTATATGATAGCTTTATCTGTCTGCACCATTGTACCTAAACCGACCTGATCGGTGGGCAGTTGGTCTGCTAGGTGCAACAGGGTACTGAGCTGGCTTTGTGCCTCGGCAATCCGGACCGTGAGTTTCTCGATCTCGAGCTGAGCCATAGCACGGCCTGTTTCGTACTTATCCCCTGCGCTGCTTTTGGTTTCGTTATTGGCAGAGGCCTGGATGGCGGCAAGATCAGCCCGCATGGTAGCAAGCCTACCTGATAGCAAGGATTGGCATGCCGCATTGGTGGCCGGTTTAAGCACTCGGGGATCGATAGACATTGCAAAATTGAAGTGAATAAATAGGGGCAATGAGGCAGATTAAGCAAAAAGAGATTAAACTTTCTCGACCACAATAATATCCTGAAAATCAATCCCGTTGGCCGGATTGCTGCTGTCCCAATAGCCTAGCAATTGATGTTTGATGACGAGCCCATGATTTGCTAATTCTTGGTCTATCCAGTCCATGGCAAAAGCAACATTGGCATGAGGCGTGTTTAGGTCCATCACCCATGCAATAGGAGATGCTGCATTAGGTTCGGTGGAATATAGATGCGGGAAATCAAATCCTGCTGTCCGTAGCCGACGGCCAGGATCAGATTTTGGTATCAAGAATAAAGTAAACAAACAGCGCCCACCTGGCTTGAGCATTCTACTGATTTCGGCTAAGTAGTTGGACACCTCCGCGGGCAACATGTGCGTAAATACAGAAGTCAACCACACAAAATCGAAAGACTGATCCTGATAAGCAAAGCGATAGGTACTGGCATCTGCAGCATCGGTGCCTGTGTAGAGGCTATTGTGCAGGTAGGCATGGTCAAACCGAAACTGAGCCCCATAAGCCTTGTAGTGCTCTTGACACCATTTGACACCCTTTGGCACCACATCAATCCCGCAATACCGACCCTCAGCTGACAAAAAATGCGTAAACGGTAAGGCCATTCGCCCCAATCCGCTACCGATATCCAACACCTGATGATGCGCCTGAAGCCCACCATATTGCTGAAATAAGGACAGGTAATGCTCGCCAATCCGGATAAAATCCCCTGACCCCGTAAAGCACATACGCATGGGCGGCACCATTGGGTGCTGCTTCCCACTGAGCCAGTTGACCATATCCAGTGGCCAGAAGTAGCACCAACGGGCAGCATACTTCAGCGGCAAAGGAAGGGCGTAAAACAAACGACGAAGCATGGCTCGGAACAGGATCTATAGATTTTGGTCTCGCTTAAATCCTTTCAGGACGAAACGAAGTAGGTCTAGGTAAAGCACGCCAAACAGCATGAGGCTAAACAAAAACAAGAC
This sequence comes from Cytophagaceae bacterium, assembly GCA_947464365.1. Taxonomy (GTDB): domain Bacteria; phylum Bacteroidota; class Bacteroidia; order Cytophagales; family Flexibacteraceae; genus CANHWS01. Next base: position 2,976 of record CANHWS010000336.1, read on the forward strand.
AATGATATTAAAAACAGGCGTCGGGATCACTAAACCCATAAAGCACTTGACAGGCGAGAAAAAATGTGCCCTCATATCGAATAGGCTAAATGGCTCTGGCCATACAAAGACAGGGTAAGTCGTGACTTCAATCCGCTGACTAGTCAGGATAAGTTGCGGACTGGCACTGGTGTTGCGCATCCATTTGTCTGCAGCCTGGTTATGATAATCCTTGCTTAGGGTTCGTAACTCCTGCCGCAACGCTGCCGTGCCAGATAACTGATACTGTAGTGACTGATACGAACGCTGAGCGGCTTGGGCTTTTTGTTTGTAGTGGCGCTCCATCTTATCCAGGTGTGGCCCTAACTTTTGCCAATGTAGCAGGTCATAAGGCTTGAGGGACACCGTAAGCTTATCATACTCAGGATAGCGGATAACAGGGCTATCCCATGCCTCTGCCTTGAGGTGGTACCGAAGGGCGTTCATGTACTGCGTCATCAAGACGACCGAATCCGGATTGGCAATTGGCTTAAATTGTACTAGGGCCTGGTGCATCAGCCGTAGCTGCGGAAACAATAAATTTTGCTTGATATCCGTCAAGGCAATCTCCCGCTGTTGGTTATAACGCGGCGCCATGTAGGGGTTGTTGACAAACTGATGCACCATCAACCCTTCGAAGCCCCAACGGGCCGGGATCCACTCGGCGAC
>CANHWS010000337.1 GCA_947464365.1 Cytophagaceae bacterium
ATCGCCAGTAGCGCGTTTGCTGCTGGATACTAGGGCTGTAAGAGAAGGAGTCGAACCTTCAAAGGGCGGTTTGATATTGGGTTGTTAGTTTCGCTTGCAAAACAAGCAACCCAGTATCTTATCCCGAACTCCCCACCCCCGCGACAGGAGGGCATGGCTACCAATTTCATCACCTTACAATGTGAGTACGCTAGGGTCTGTGCTTTGTGCCGCTAAGGCCTAAAAGACTTGCTTTTGCGTTGGTGTCAAACTTTCGTCCTGTTTGATGTCTCAAAGGTAGGAAGCCTAGACGTTATGTTGCAAATATTTCAACAAAATAAGTATAAAATTTCGATACCGTTTAGTGATAGGCTGCTTTTGATAACAATCTGGCAAAAATGGCGCTTTTTAGAGCCCGATTCTTGCCAATTCCTAAACAATGGGTTGATTTGGTGCCATTATCGCAACTATACGGCCAATATTTTGCCATTATGATCGGAGTTTTGCCAAATTAGGCATTAAAATGGCAATTAAGGGCCTGCGCACGCAACCACTTGAGCTCTTCTAGGTTAGGCAACCATGCGGTTTTGTTCGCCCCGGCTGATTTGCTGAGCTTTTCGCCCGCCTGGTCCCGCACAAGGTCATGATGCCAGAACCGTATCTGACCAAAGTGTGGTAGGCCTAGCCAAGTGGCCAAATGCTGCTGCAAGATGGTGCTATGCCATAGATCCAGCCCTCGGACGATGTGCGTGATCTGGTGGGTTTCGTCATCCACCAAGGTGGCGATGTGGTAGGCGGGTAGGCGATCTCTACGTCTCAGGACAGGTGGCATGGCGCTGATGTCATCACCATGCGCTGTGATAGAATCAGTGAGGTTGTTGCCTAGTGTGCTCGGCTGCTGTTGCGCCATTGCCTGCAAGACCTGATCCCACTTAGTAGGCATCAGCCTGAGGCAGCTATCCTCATGATCAGGGTGCAGATGTTGCGCTACACATGGGCATCGGATGCTATCGGTTTGCAAATTCTGGCTGTTTGGCCCCTGCTCGTTAACCAATGTGGCAACCGTGCGGCGACTACAGCGGCAGGCATAGACCAGTTGTTGGTCAATTGCTAGCTGAATTAACTGTTGATAGGCTGGCAGCCGATCCCGCTGGCTGAAATGCGCTAGGTGGTCTGCTACGTCCTTCGGCCCTAAGTCAATCGGGATCTCGAGGGCATCAATTAGGTCAAACGTATGGCGGAGGTACTCGGGGCGGACACGCTCTTGGTCCAGGTCATCAATCCTCAGCCGGATGCTGGTTGTGGCCCCGTTAGCGGATATAACCTGCGTCCAACGATGGACCAACAAAAAGTTGTAAGCATTGCCAAGGTGCAGATAGCCACTTGGTGTGGGGGCTATACGGGTCCGGAACGTTGGTAGCGTTGCCATTGGTTGATCCAGCTTCAGCAGAGGCGGCCCCACCTGCCACCATTAACTATTTAGTAGTGCTAGGGCTAGTTTTTGGTTCGACTTTACGTTCGGTTTTGGGCTCAGCCTTGCGTTCGGCCTTTGGCTCGTCCTTGGAGGCGTTTTTTCGCTCTGACCTTGGTTCGGTTTTGCGTTTTACTTTGCGCTCTGGTTTAGGCTCTGGTTTGCGCTCAGCTTGTGGCTCTACCTTGCTCTCAGAGTCTGGTTTAGGCGTCACATCTGGTTCAGCGACTTTCGGCTGAGGCAGGATGGTACTATCAGTCGGGACGGCAATGGGTTTGGCATCAGGCATCAACTTACCAATCGTGGTGTCGGTTTCGGTACTATCTTCCGAAGCGTTCAGGAGGCGGAAAGGCGAGATGTTAGTGCCTGTGCTGTCAGTTGCCTCGGTATTAGGGCGCACCAAAACGAACTTGCCACTTTCGACAGCCGCATCTAAGTCCTTGGCACGTGCCACAACCAGTACCATCGCAAGGCCCAACACAAAGGATGAAACCACTAGGTTCCAGTCGCGTAGCTTTACCTTCGTGAACATCATCAGGGCAGAGCCGAACAAAGCAACAGTCAAAACGATCATGATCTGGCCTAGCTCAAGCCCAACATTAAAGGCCAACATCTTGACCAAGATTTCGTCTGACGAGGTCAGCAGCTGGATCAGGTAATTGCTGAAACCCATCCCATGAATCAAGCCAAAGAAAAAGGCATAAAAGTACCTGATCCAGAAGTTTGGCTCAGGGTCTTGCGGGCGGGACGGGACTGCAAACCAGTTGGAAATACAGGTGATGGCAATGGTGCTCGGGATCAAGAGCTCGATCAGCGTGGCAGGTAGGTAGATGACCTGAAGCGTAGCCAACAATAGGGTCAACGAGTGGCCTATCGTAAAGGCTGTTACCAACATCAGGAGCCGTTGCCATCGGGCGATGGTATAGATCCCTGCCAAGGCCACGATGAACAGGATGTGATCGTAACCATTCAGGTCAAGAATGTGCTGCCAGCCTAGCTGCAAATAGACACTAAAGGCTTCCATCTATCTGATGATTGGGGGGTAGAATAGGATCGGATGGGTATCCGTAGTGGACGGTGGAGCAAATCAGAAATGGGAATAGATCAACCTAAATATCGATCAATAAAGGCATTGTCTTCCGAACGTCGGGCAAGTTACATCCAAAAAATGATCTTGCGATATTGCCCTCCTGATAGTTAGGTTGCCAAAATGTTGCCATCAGTGGCAACAGGGCCCACAATCATGGTCTGACGTGGCCTTATTTTGGTCAGTATTAGCGGTTGATGTCTCTGCACCGTCTCGGTTTGGTTGTTGTGCTGTATTGGCCCGGACTTCGTCCAAGAAACCAGGGGGCAGGTCACCTTCACGCACGGGGATCAACCTTGGCTGCCCAGCATCAACCCAGCAGGTGTACCAAAAGCAGGCCACCGACCAGGCCGAAAGACGCAGTTTCCGGACGACCATCGGCCCGATGCGGTCAGCATAAAGGCTCAAAAATCGGTCAGAATAGGTTGGGCGGCCTGGTTTAATCCCCGCTGATTGCCCTGTGGTAGCTGTGTACCACAGCTCGGGTGGTAGATAGCGCCGCACCCATTGCTCAGCCCGCAGTACGGTATCAACCTCTTGATAGCTCTGCCTAATGATTTGCCAAATCAACGGTTGGAGGGCATCTTGATATTGCGCTTTACTTGGCATCAGGTTGGCAGGTGGCAGCACAAGCCTCGGGATGATGGTCTCCCAAAGGCCATGAATACCAGCCTGTTGTGTAAGCTGGCCATTGTAGTTGGCTGTGGTATGGAGCGGGACGTGGGCATCAGCCAGGTAATGCGCCACCTCCGCAGATAGGTAGAGGATATCGGCTGGTTTACGGCTGGCCATGGCGGTAGTCAGCTGTTGTTTTAGGCTCATCAGGTGCCATGGCAGCATTCCCAATCGATGCCTGTCTGCCAGCCCCAGCCGGGGCATCACACTATCATACGGCTGTGCCCAAAATGGTCGATTCTGTTGCTCGCTCGCCCTATCCAAGATCTCAGTCGTGAGGTAATGCCGTGGGCCTTCGGCAGGGTTGACATAGCGTCTTTTGTCAGGCTGGAGGCAGGCGAGCTTCAAGTAGTCCAGCTGGGAGCGATATAGTGGCAATAACTCAGGCGGCAGACTATAGATCGCTAGTTCTGTAACCTGCTGGTGGCAGCCAAATCCCCA
>CANHWS010000338.1 GCA_947464365.1 Cytophagaceae bacterium
CCTAGACCCTAATGTATATGCCGAGCTCATCACGATTGGGGATGAGATTTTGTTCGGTCAGATTGTCAACACCAATGCCCAGTGGATGGGCGTGGAGCTGAGCAACGTCGGTATTCGGGTTAGGCGGCATACATCCGTGGGTGACAAGGAATCAGAGATCATCGCCGCCTTGACCGAGGCTGCGCAACGTGCCCATATTGTGCTTATCACTGGTGGGCTAGGACCTACTAAAGATGACATCACAAAACACACCCTTGCCGCCTGGTTTGAGAGCCCAATGGCTGAGAATCCAGAAGCCCTCGCGCATCTGGAGGCCTTACTCGCAAGGCGGGGCCGTACCCTTAATGACCTGAATAGACAACAGGCCAACCAACCGACCAAGGCAACCTATATTCATAATGCTATCGGTACGGCACCTGGGATGTGGTTTGACCTGCCCAAAGGGGATCAGGCAGCTCATGATATGGTGTTTGTCTCGATGCCTGGCGTGCCAGCGGAGATGAAAAAGATGATGCGGGACATCATTATACCAAAGCTGGTTGCACGGTTTGATCCCCCCATCATCATCCACAAGGTTATCAGGACGATCGGGATGGCAGAATCTAACCTTGCCGAGTTGATCGAAAGTTGGGAGAACGCCCTGCCAGCTAATATGTCTTTGGCTTATTTGCCAAGTTTCGGACAAGTTAAACTGCGCCTTACCGGCACTGGTAGCAATGCTACTGAACTATTGGCAGTCCTTAACGAGCAAGTCAACTTGGTCTTACCACTGATCAAGGACTATGTCTACGGATTCGATCAGGACGAACTCGAGAAAGTAATCGGCCGTCTGTTACAAGAGCGCAACGCCACGCTTGCTACCGCCGAAAGTTTCACGGGGGGATCCATTTCGCAGCTAATCACAGCAATTCCGGGCAGTAGCGGCTACTTCCTAGGTGGGGTCGTGGCCTATGATAATGAGGTCAAGATCAATACACTTGGTGTGGAACGTCAGCTTATCATTAATCATGGTGCTGTTTCGCCTGAGGTGGCAGAGGCCATGGCGGTCGGGGTACAACGTGTTACCGGAGCCACTTTTGCCATCTCTACTACAGGTATTGCTGGCCCTGGTGGAGGTTCGGAGGCCAAACCTGTTGGGTTGGTGTATTCGGCAGTGGCTTATCCTGGTGGTGTCTTTAGTGTCAAGCAGCAGCTGCTGGTTGATCGTCACCTAAATATCCAGATGGGCAGCCTTTGGGCCCTAAACCTATTGCGCAAACACCTGAGCGGTATCATTGACTGATGCGCAAGACTGGCGCCGCAAACAGCATTGGTTTGGTGTTGCCAGACCAAGTTTGGCGATTGTGGTCTTAACTTGCAGCCCAGTGGCCTAGTGATTAGGTCATACTTTTACCAAAAAAACATCGTGTTATGAATCTAGCCTTGTTATTACAGGCATCAGGTGGGTCAACCGGCATCATCAGCCAAGTCGGGATGATCGGACTTATCTTCGTGATCTTCTATTTTTTTATGATCCGTCCGCAGCAGAAAAAGCAAAAGGACATCAAGACCTATCTTGAAACGATCAAGAAGGGCTCAACCGTCGTTACGATCGGTGGGATGCATGGCAAAATCGTCGAGCTCACAGACCTTACGATGGTCTTGGAGGTTGAAAAAGGCCAACGTCTTTTGTTCGACCGTAGTGCCATCAGTATGGAAAGCACCAAACGTGCCTACGGCAAGGACGTTAAGGAAGATAAAGAAGAAGTCAAGAAGTAACTTATAGTGTTTGGCTTCTGAGCACAAACGCATCTTCAAGACATCTGAGGCTGGGAAGGGCCTCAAAAAGAAAGGGGAACGCTGTCCGTTGACAACGTTCCTCTTTTGTTTTGTTTTTGAGATGATTGCTAGGTCCTGTTCTGATGGGTGGACTTAGCGGCCACCACCACCGCCGCCAATGTTAGGTGTTGCACCGCCTACCGAGCCACCGCCACTGCTTTGGCTTCCGCTATATCCGCCTCGGCTGCCGCCACCATCATTGCTGCTGTTGAAGTTGCCGAAGTTGTTATTGTTACGATTATCGTTGCGATTTGGGCTGGCAGGTGCTGCAAAATAGCCATTATCACGTGTTGCAGAGCTAGGGGTGTAGGCCGGGAAAGCGACATTGTTGCCATTGCCAACCATGCTACTGCTAGGGCGGACGTAGTAACTTGCGTTGCTGGTCTCTGGGCTGACCGGTACCACAAGGCCGCCGTCTTGCACCACATTGAGTGTTGGTCGGTTGATGGCTCCCGGGTTGAGGTCGATCACTTGGGCAGCTGTTGCTTGACGCGATAGGGCTGTGCCACTATTGACATTGTTACCAGATGAGCCTGCTCCAGGATTTACGATTGCGCCACGACTACCAGGGTTGGATCCGTTAGGGTTTGTGGTTAGGCCAGACCCAACACCATTGCCGTTGGTGTAGGTCACGTTTTGGTTATTGCCTGGGTTAATAATACCATCACCTGGCCTATTTGATGGGCCTTTGAAGGTATTGCCACTGGTTCCGCTATTGGTATTGGATCCAGTCACGACGGTGACCAAGCCATTGTTAGGGCGTGGATTATGGTTGTTCCAGATGTTGGTATTGCCAAAACCGAACGGATTGTAGCCATAAGGGTTATATCCGTAGCCATAAGCAAATGGGTCATAATAACCATAAGGACTAGCAAAGCCACCAGCATACCCGTAGCTCATTCCCCAGCCTGTCAAAGAGTTGTAGCCTACCGACGTCATCCAGCCAGGGTTGTATCCGTATCCGATGCCAGCTCCGTATCCCCAACGTCCTCCGTTATAGAAAGATGTTGAGCCATAAGGGTCATAAAACCCGTTTTGAAAGGGTCCACAGCTGAAACAGTTGCCGAAGCCCGATCCATAACCCATGCCACCGTAAAGGCCCGAGTAGTAAGGATTGTTGCCAAAGGCTAGGTTGTATCCCACTTGTGGTCCTCCAAAGCCCCCATTGGTGCCATAGAAGTTGCTACTACCGCTTCCATAAATCTGGCTGTTTTTGTAGGCGTTATAGCTGCCAGGGGTACTGTTGTTATAACCTGGTTTGTAGTACTCTTGTCCTGAATCCGGTTCTGTAATTGTGGTCGGGATTTCTGCTACTGGGCGTCCTCCTTGCCACAGGTTACTTGTGCCGCTACCATTGGCCTTAGTGTTTCCTGTTGGCACAATCGCGACCCCGTTCGGGCTGATTTTGCCCGACATATCTGCCAATCGATCATCCTGTGTGAAGTAGGTGTCATCCCTATCTTGATAAGCCAAGTGGGTGCTGCTGCTACATGCGCTCATCATCACTACCAGGGCACCAAGGGCGGCAGTCGTAAGCATTGATCCGGCGGATGTTTTCATGAGACTTTTTTGTTTTGGAGTTAAGATAATGTCGTTGATCAGTTGTTAATCCCGCATTTTGATTTGGGAATGACCAATATGATCGGTCGGACAGGGCTGGTTGCACTATTGATACAAACTAAATGCCAATATTGGTTGCTGACATCAAAAATAGGTTTGTTTGGTCGATTTCCAAAGGCAACGGTGGCTAAATCATGCCATGTTCCTCTAGGTAGTCCGCCACGCAGGTCTTAAGCAGTTTATCCTGCTCGGGCATCGCCAG
>CANHWS010000339.1 GCA_947464365.1 Cytophagaceae bacterium
CTTTGCCCAAGCAGGAGACGACGGCCTAATTGCACGAAAAAAGGAGATTTTTGACAATGTGATCCCTAGTAGCAATTCCGCCTTGGCTCACCTTTTGTATGATCTCGGTACCCGATTCGATCACAAAGGATGGCTCCAACGTTCAGACCAAATGCTGCGGTCCATGTACAAGCCGATGAACACCGACATCCAGTTTACAGCTAATTGGGCTAGCCTATTGCTCAAAGTACATTTCCCGTCCAAAGAAGTCGTCGTGATAGGACCAGATAACAAACGTATCGGAACGCAACTCCTGCCACACCTTGCACCTAATATTCTGTTGATTGCAACAGATAAAGAGGATGGTACTTCATTAACTGCTCATCGTCTACCCTCTGGTGATCAGACACTTATCTATGTTTGCCACAACCATACGTGCAAGCTGCCAGTCAGTACAGTAGCAGAGGCATTGTTGCAACTTAAGCCCAATAGGCTGGGCTAGAGGCTGCTTTTGAGCTAACTAAATTCAGAAGTAGCTGACTAAATGGCCTTGTAAATCAGGGCAACTGCTTGAGCTTCCACGCCTTCGCGACGGCCAACAAAACCCAACTTTTCGCTGGTTGTGGCCTTTATTGAAACACAATCAGCATCAATACCCATGACATTAGCCAACGTGGTTTGCATAGTCTGGATGTGTGGATTGATTTTTGGTGCTTCTAACATCAGCATGCAGTCCACATTGCCAATTGCATAACCTCGTTCTGTTAGCATATCAACGACCCGTTTGAGCAAGATTTTGCTGTCAATACCCTTGTATTGGGCATCCTTGTCCGAAAAGTGGTATCCAATGTCCCGTAGGTTAGCAGCACCCAGCAATGCATCGCAGAGCGCATGGATCAGGACATCAGCATCCGAATGACCTTTGGCGCCAAACGGGTGATCTAGCAGGATACCGCCTAGCCAAAAGGGTACCCCCTCGACCAATTGGTGGACATCATAGCCTAGGCCAACACGAGGCAAAATAGGTTTGGAGCTCATAAGGAGGGAATTATGGTTCGGTGGTTACTTCTGCTGATTTGTGATAGTACAATACGCTGGCCTTTTCTGGTTTGATCAGGTCATTCGCTAGTTGGTCCAACTGTTTGCGGCTGACAGCCTGCATCTTTAGGCTTTCCTTGTTCACATCATCGACACGGTCGTTTAAGGCAAAAAAAGCGATGTTCATCGCACGATTTAGGACCTCGATCTCCTCAAATGCAAGTGCTGTTTCTGCCTGGTTCTTTATTTTCGAAAGGGTCTCTTCGCTTATGCCGCTTTTGATCGCTTGGTTAATCAACTTCCATACTGCTGCTTCTCCTTCCTCAATCGTTTTTCCGGCGTTTAGTTTACCTTCGAACAGTAGCAGACCTGGGTCAGTACTGGCTGTGATACCGCAAGAAATGGAACTAAAGATGCGAGAATCCTTGACTAGTTTTTCGTACAGCAGGCTGCTTTTGCCGTAGCCCAGCCATTGGCTCAGCAACATGGAGGCATGGAAGTTATCATCAAACCTAGCAGGCGCATGAAAAACCATATAGAGTGCATCTGCAGGGACTTTGGCGGTCACTTCCAGAAAGCGACGTTCGGTTTGTGGTAGTTCTTGTGGTAAGTCCCGAACTGGGGCTGGTGCTGCTGGGATAGGACCAAACCATTTGCGGACCATGGTCTCGGTTTCACCTAGGTCTAGGTTGCCAGCTACAACAAGAACAGCATTGGCTGGAACGTAATGCTTATGAAAGAAGGCTTTGACGTCATCCATGACAGCCTCTTCAATATGGCTGATTTCTTTACCGATCGTGGCCCATTTGTAAGGATGGGTATGGTAGGCCAGAGGACGCATCTTTAGCCATACGTCACCATAGGGTTGGTTTAGGTAGCGTTGGTTGAACTCCTCGATCACTACCTTACGCTGTACCTCTAGTGAATTGGGGTCAAAACTGAGGCCCAGCATCCTGTCAGACTCTAGCCATAAGCCCGTCTCGAGATTGGCTGCCGGCAGGGTAAGGTAATAGTTGGTAATGTCGTTTGACGTAAAAGCATTGTTTTCCCCACCAACCGACTGCAAGGGCTCGTCATAGACGGGTATATTTACAGACCCACCAAACATAAGGTGCTCAAACAGGTGGGCAAATCCTGTTTTGCTTTCGTCTTCGTCGCGGGCACCCACATTATAGATCACGTTGACAACAGCAGTGGTGACTGATTGGTCCTTATGGAGATAAACCCGCAGGCCATTTTCGAGCGTAAAGTGGTGGTATTCGATCATCGGATAGTAAGGTTAGCTTGTTGCCAGAACAGGTCTGGCTTAAGCGTGGTTTATCAGGACTCAATATTAGGCTAAAAGATCTTTGCTGGCACGTATAGTTTGCGGCGGATCTGGAATCTCTGCTTACTATTGCAGAATGCACCAGACATCGAACTTTTTGCACATCGAGCATATAGGCATTGCCGTTCAGGACCTAGCGGAAGCCAACGAACGCTACACAAGGCTACTTGGTACTGCGCCCTACAAATCCGAAACGGTCGAAAGCCAAGGGGTAACCACTAGTTTCTTTATGGTTGGCCCGAACAAGATTGAGCTTTTGCAAGGCCTTAGCCCAGAAAGCCCAATCAGTAAATTCATTGCCAACAGGGGAGAAGGTATCCATCACATAGCTTATGCCGTAGCTGACATCAAGGTAGAAATGGAGCGACTTCGTGCCGAAGGATTCCGCCTTTTGAGCGATGCACCTAGCCCTGGTGCAGACAACAAACTGATCTGTTTTGTACACCCCAAAGATGCGAATGGCACTTTGACAGAGTTATGCCAGGAGCAGAACCTATAGTATTTCCAAACTAGCAACCAATCAGCGCGATCCTCACCGCGGTTCATGATCGACCTCACGAGCACAACTGGCGCAACTGCCCCGTGGAAAAAACTACCTCAATGGTTGTTTAACCAGCCACATTATGTCCTTGAGCGTGAGTCACCTCAGCGACTTACCTTCTATCAGACCGGACGGGCTAATAGCGGCTTATGCCATGTTGTGGTCACGCCCGACGGAGAGGCAATCAGCGGTTGGCAAGCGTCATTTGGTGGGGCTGAGCTATTTGGCAAGCATCCTAATCCGCTTGACCTCTATCAGGAAATCCTGAGCTATGGGCGGGCCAATAACTGGACGAGTTTCAGCCTCAGACATTGGCCTAAATGTTATCAACCACGATTGTTTGATACATCTGTCTTGGCCCTCAAAACATTAGGGTTCGAAAGGCAGTATCAGGACATCAACTTTCATGTGCCAATAACGTTTTGGGCGCCTGAGCTGGCCCCGAACGCAAAACGTCGCCTGACAAAGTGCATTAAGTCTGGCTTTGTGTTTCGACGGATTGCGCCTGACGAGTGGGATCCATTGGCTTATTATGACTTCATTGCAGCCAACAGAGCGCATAAAGGTTATGCCCTCAGCATGGATGCCAATGCCTTTGCCCTGATGCTCATGCAGCGGCCCCAAGACCATGTTATTTTTGGTGTTTTTGACGAAGAGGTCCTGATTGCAATGGCGGTCTGTGTATTGGTCAGTAGCCGTATCCTTTACATCTACTACCCAGC
>CANHWS010000340.1 GCA_947464365.1 Cytophagaceae bacterium
GTATTTGATGGCCTTGACGCCATCCTTGATCATCGGGATTTTGACGACGATTTTATCGGGGTTGATCTCGACCAGCTCTTCGCCCTCACGGATCATGCCTTCATAGTCGGTAGCAATGACTTCAGCACTCACGTCTCCATCCACGATGTCGCAGATGGCTTTGTAGTGCGCCATGATGTTTGCCTTGCCAGTGATGCCCTCTTTGGCCATCAGGGATGGGTTGGTAGTGACGCCATCCAGTACACCAAGGTCATTGGCTTCGCTGATTTCGCTTAGGTTGGCAGTGTCGATGAAAAACTTCATGAGGCGTTTTGTGGGTTGGGGGGGACTAGGTTTAGGCGCAAGCCAATGGAAAAATCAGCATAGTTGTCTAGGCTGGCTTGTGTGCAAATATAGCTCATGCCATGGTGCTACCCTCGATATTTTTGACCTGAAGACGCCAGATTGGTTAAGGGAGGGTTCTGCAATGCTGAGACCTGGTTGAACCATCGGGGCAAGGTAACTAACAGAAAAGCCCAAGAAGCTAGGCTACTTGGGCTTTATCTGGGGTGGGTATCACACATGGTGAGACCCAGTTACTTACCTAACTGCTTAGGCGACAGTTACGCGTTTGAACGCGCTAACGGTAAGACCTTTGGTAACACCGTCCAGCAACTGGGCGATGGTCTTGCTGTTGTCCTTCACGAACTCTTGGTTGAGCAAGGTTTGCTCTTTGTAGAACTTCTGGAGACGACCTTGAGCGATTTTGTCAAGCATGGCTTCTGGCTTGCCTTCGTTACGGGCTAGCTCTTTGCCAACTTCGATTTCGCGCTCAACGACTGTAGTGTCCACGTCATCTTTGTCGATCGCGATTGGCTTCATGGCGGCAATCTGCATAGCGACGTCTTTCCCTACTTCGGTCACATCAGCTCCGTTGACGCCTTTAAGGGCCAACAGGACGCCTAGTTTGGCATTGCTGTGAAGGTAGCTGATTACTTTGTCGCCAGTTACTTTTTCGTAGGTAACGATGCTGATCTTCTCTCCGATTTTACCACAAAGGTCGATGATTGAAGACTCTACTGTGTAACCTCCGATGGTAGCGGCTAGCAGCTCGTCAGTTGTAGCAAATTTGTGGTCGAAGGCAAGCCCTGCAATAGAGTTGCCAAGGGCCTGGAACGATTCGTTTTTGGCCACAAAGTCAGTCTCGCAACCTAGGGCAACAGCTACACCAAAGGTGCTATCGTCGCTAAGTTTGATAAAGACGGCTCCTTCGGTTGTTTCGCGATCGGCACGGGAGGCAGATACTTTCTGGCCTTTTTTGCGCAGAATATCTACAGCGGCTTCAAAATCGCCATCGGCTTCGGTGAGGGCTTTTTTGCAGTCCATCATACCGGCACCTGTCATTTGGCGCAGTTTGTTTACGTCTTGAGCGGTAATTGCCATGATTTTTGGTCTTTACAGATCCGGGGAGTGCTGGGCCGATGGTGAAAGTAGCCACAGTTTTCCGGAAATCAGCCGCAAAAGTCGTGATTTTCTGGTACAATAGCAAACTTCCGAGTACTTTCTCGGACTGGTAAAAGTTTTTTCTTAATCACGTTGGTTTTTCAAATCTACTTCTATTTTTGCGGCCTCAAACACTGCCCTGTGTCAGGGCATTGTCTGAGGTAAACAACTACACTTATGTACTGGACTCTAGAACTAGCATCCTATCTCGAGGATGCCCCGTGGCCTGCCACCAAAGACGAGCTCATCGACTTCAGCATCCGGTCGGGCGCACCACTGGAGGTTATCGAAAACCTGCAGGAGTTGGAAGACGATGGTCAGCCTTTCGAGAGCATTGAGGAAATTTGGCCTGACTATCCGACCAAGGAAGACTTCTTGTTCAACGACGACGAATATTAGAACGACAACTTTAGTCGGAAATAATCTGGAGGCGAAACGAGGGGCTGCATCAGCCTGCTTGTTTCGCCTTCATGCTTTTTCGTGTCAGTCTGGCGATATGGTGGCGCTGGTGGGCCGAAATGGTGCAGGCAAAACCACGCTGATGCGCCATCTGGTAGCAGAACCTGGCTTACGGGTTGATGGTAACCTCGAGCTGAATGGCCAAGACCTAAATGCGCTAACCGATCGGTTTGCATCTGGCATAATGGCATGGTTACCGCAACAGAAATTACCCATTTTTGATGCCACAGCCCTACAAATTGTTTTGGCTGGTCGCTATCGGCATAAACACTTTTGGCAAGGATATTCCCCCGAGGATACCAGCTATTGCCTGCGGCTTATGGCCGATTGTGGGATTGGGCACTTGGCCAATGTCCCGATGATTAAGCTCAGTGGTGGCGAGCAACAGTTGGTCTGGCTAGCTCAGGTAGCTGCTCAGGATGCCGAGCTAATCTTGCTTGACGAACCAACCCAACAGCTGGATTTACATAACAAACGCCTCGTGATGGATATCATTAGCAGATGGGCCAAGGTAGGTAAATTGGTCCTTTTTTCGACCCATGACCTTTATCTGCTTCCCAGTTATGACTGCCATGTGCTGTACCTAAATGGGGAAGAAAGTCTATTTGCCCCAGCTACTGACACCATGGTCAAGATGGTCTCCGAACGGATAGAGCGGCGCAATGACTAGGTGTAAATTGCAAAAGGAAAGTCCATAAATAGACATACAATTCAGTTAAGGCGAGGCAAACCAGCGTGATTTACTTTTTTGGCTAGTAAGGTGGAAGGCTAGGCTTTTGCACCGCCTGACTTAAATTTGCGTTGTTAATACTTTATGGGGCCTAGTGGTCGTTTGTTCTGGTGAACACGGTGACCGATCAGGCCCAGTAGATCCGAATAAAGTCCCCAATACAGTAAACCTAATAGCTTTTCCTAATCCGATATGAGGTGCCATTCTTTTTTGTTTCTGACTATTGCCTTGCTTTTAATGGGTATGGGCTACGATGTGCAGGCCAATACTAAACCAGTTCGGGTAGCGTCGCCAGATGGGCAACTAGTATTCACCTTGCAACCTGGGTCCCGGCTGTCGTACAGCATTAGCCTAAAGGGGGTTGAGGTTGTACAGCAATCTAGTATCAGCCTTGCGCTAGATAATGGCAAGGTATTAGGTCATGATGCTGATGTTGACAAGCGGACAGATCGGCAAGTCAACACAGTGGCCAAAGGTAATTTCTACAAAAAGGCGACGGTGCCTTATGTTTTCAACGAAGCCGAGGTGACTTTCGAAGGCGGTTATGGTCTGGTGGTGCGCGTTTTTAATGACGGCGCAGCTTATCGTTGGGTAACTACCCAAAAGGGACGCGTCAAGATTTTGGCTGAGCAATCGCAAATCAAACTGCCAACGGATACGAAGCTCTTCGCTGCCTACGCCAAGTACCGTGACTTGTTCTGTAGCTTCGAAAGTACTTATGATACCCTGCCAATCAGCAAGCTGGACACGGCCAAGGTAATCAACCTGCCCCTGCTAGCAACTACAGCCAACAAAACCCGCATTCTGATTACTGAGAGTGACTTGCAAGATTATCCAGGATGGAATCTGAAGTCTAACCAAAAGGGTGGCAATGTACTTGACGGCGAGTTTGCCCGTGTGGTAACAACCATCAAAGGTATGGCTGA